>NZ_JANFYJ010000030.1:0-86302 GCF_024460495.1 Hungatella sp. SL.1.14
TGGAAAAGAGTAGGTAATCCATAGTGCATATCGAACTTACGTTTCTTTTGAACCGTAGGTTTATTAAAGTTACCCTTTTCTTAGAAAATCTTTTTCATTTTCCTCTTGACATATTACCAAATTGCTTTTCGAAACAGAGTGTAAAATGCGTACATGGTACAGGCCACTACCAGTCCCACGCAGATATTGAGAGGCAGAATCAGGCCGCTGCTTAAGATGGCGCCGGGCGTTCCAAGGGGGATTCCACTCTCCAGATGGTTCGCGCCGGTAAAGAAGGAATAGCTTTTCGCCACACAGTAAAACGTCAGGGCGCAGAGCGTGATTCTGCGGTACACCGTTTCTGTAAAAAAGCGCTCCGTCTTCCGAAAGCCAAAGGCATTCAAATAGAGGATCAGGCCTGATCCCAGAACCGCCCCTCCGGAAAACCCGCCTCCAGGCGAGAGATGGCCGTTTAAAATGATGTAGACGCCGAAAATCATGATAAAAGGAACCAGGATACAGGCGCATTTCTGCAAAATGATGTCGTTCTTCGGCTCAAAAAGCCGGTCATTGGCCTCGTCAAGCCGTTTGCGCGTCTGCTCGTCACGGCTCACCGCATCGATCCGAAGCAGTGCCAGAACGCAGCAGGAAGCGATAAACAGGACGCACGACTCCCCAAAGGTGTCGAAGGCGCGGTAATCCAGAATCATACCGGTGACGTAGTTAAGTGCACCGGTCTCCTCCACTCCTTTTTCTATATAGCGGGCGGACACCTCGTTGTTGTCCGGATTTCCCGCATTTCCAAAGACCGGCAGATAGGCGATCGTCCAGAGAAGCACAAAGATGATGGTCAGGCAGAGAAGAACTGACATCACCTGATAAAACCGGCGAAACAGAAGAAGTCCCCGTTCCTCCTTCCTGCGCATTCTGGCGGTCTTTTCCGGGTCAGACTGCAAAAGCTCCGCCTGTGCAGTCTGCGCCGCCTGCGAAAGTTCCTTTAACTCTTCTTCCGGAGCGCGGGTCTCCATTCCGTCTGCGAGAAGGTCCGTCTCGCCGTCGACCCATTTCCTGAATTTCAGCCAAAGGCTGTTTTCATAATGATCCTTCGTCCTGCTCATCGCGTTCCTCCTTTCGGATGGCTCTGATCTTCTTTAACGTAATGAAAAAGAGGATGCTGGTCACGCCCGCTCCTACCGCAGCCTCGGTAATGGCCAGGTCGGGCGACTGAAGCAGGATCCATATGATACACATGATCAGGCTGTAGGACATAAAAATAACGATGGAGGTCAGCAAATCCTTCGTAAATGCCACCGATACGGCGCATACGATCAGACAGATTAAAAGAATGATTTCAAAGAGTTTCATCGCCCTTTTCCTCCCCCTTCTGTTTTTTATCGGTTTTCTCTTTCCGAATGACGAGAATCTCACCCAGATCCTCATCGGTCATGGCTTCCAGACGGCTGATCATATGGCCGGACACCGGTCCCGCAGTCCAGAAAAAAAGAATAACCAGCAGTAATTTGAAAGAGTCCATGGAAAATCCCCGGATCAGGATGAGGCCTGCAAACACAAACAGAATTCCCAGCGTATCCCCCATGGCCGCCGCGTGCATCCGGTTTAACGCCCGGTGAAACCGGTTAACTCCAAATACCGCCAGCATCATAAAAACAAGGCCCGTCACGAGACAGGCGGCCGAAAGTGCGAATCTGATCCACTGCCACGTCATAGCAAGTCCTCCTGTTCTGTATTATTCCCTGTCTCTCCTTCTCTCCCCGTTTCTTCCGCCTGCCGCTCTACATTATCCTCAATCGCACCCAAATCGGCTTTCCGGTTCTTCTTCTGAAGGTAGACGCCCGTGTATACCTTGCACAGGACGACGACCCCCAGAAAGCTGATCATGGCATAAATCAGACTGACATCCACCAGATAGTTCTCATCCAGATAAACGGAAAGTATGGCGATGACCATGATCACCATGGTTCCCGTCATATTGACTGCAATAATGCGGTCCGAAATCTTCGGTCCCAGAACGGAACGAATGATGCTGATGATCATTAAGACTGCCAGAATCAGGGCGGCCCCGGTTAAAAGCATCTCATAAGCCTGTCCTATCTTGTCCATCTCGCTTCCACGTCCTCCATTTCCTCAAGCAGCTTTACGAATACTGAATCCTCCATCCCTTCGGCCAGTTCCTTATCCAGACAGTGAACGCAGAACCTGTCGTCCTCCACGGATACGGTGATGGTCCCCGGCGTCAGCGTGATGGAATTGGCCAGCAGCACCTTCGCCAGCCCCGTCTGAAAGGCCGTATCAAAATACACAAAGGCAGGCTCCGGCTGAAGTTCCGGAGACAGGATGATCTTCAGCACACATACGTTGGCCTTCACGATCTCCTTTACGAGAACTCCGAAATAACGGATAAACAGCGGGACCAGACGGAACAGCAGCAGCTCTTTTTTCAGGCTGTATTCCATATACCGGCACATAAAATAAAAAAGTGCGGCCGAAATCAAAACGCCAAAGATACAGATTTCCGCCGTCACTTTACCGTTCAAAATCACCCACACTGCAAAAAATAAAAGAAACACAGGCATATCCCCCTTCCGCCCAGTTTGATTTACTATGTATTATACCTCTCATTGGGGGGAAATACAAGGGAAGTTACGCGGGTAACGCCGCTGTCCTCCGGATGCTGCAGGACGCCCCCTGTTTTTGAAGCTTTCTGGTTGTATCATTTTTCCGATTGCGATATAATAAGCATGTAACAAGAGGCCAATGAGGAATGTATATGGATTTAATTAACCAGTTTATTGAAAATTATAAGAAAAAGCTGAACTTTTACGAGATGGCCGGCCACATCGCGGCCAGGCAGCTGGAATCCGCCCTTCAGGCAGCCGGTATCCGTGCCATGGTGACTTCCAGGGCCAAGAATCCTGTCAGATTAAAAAGCAAGGTACAGAGAAGGAACAGCCGGCGGACGGTTCCTTATAAAAATATGAGGGAGATTTACGAGGATATTGCGGATTTATCAGGCGTCCGGGTGTCTCTCTACTTCCCCGGAGACCGCGACAAGGCCAACAGCCTGATCGCTGATTTATTTACCATCATTGAGACGAAGCAATTCCCGGAACAGTCGAAGCCGCCTACCTACAACAAACGATTTTCCGGCTACTGGGCCAACCATTACCGCGCCCATATGAAGGAGGAATCCTTAGACAAGACGCAGCAAAAATACGCCACCGCGCGAATCGAGATTCAGGTGGCGTCTGTTTTGATGCATGCATGGTCTGAGGTCGAACATGATCTCGTTTACAAGCCGCTTTCAGGAACCCTGTCGGAAGAAGAACTGGCTATCATCGATGAACTGAACGGGCTGGTCCTCGCCGGTGAAATCGCCCTGGAACGGCTGCAGAGTGCCGGCAACGAACGGGTGCGGAGCAAAAACGCCACGTTCGGCAGCCAGTATGAGCTGGCCTCCTACCTTTACAATTACTTAAGCAATAACTTTCGCCGTGAGGACATCGAACTGCGCATGGGAAATATCGAGTTATTATTTAAGCTCCTGAGCAGACTCAAGATGAACGGCGTCAAAGAGATCGAGCCGGTCTTAAAGTCAGTCAAGTTCGAAAAGGACCGCCGCAACATCTCCCAGCAGATCATCGACCAGATTATCACGGGCAACGAAAAGCGGTATCAGATTTACCGGGAACTGCGCATTGCCGGAGAGACCGATGAGGTGGCCAGCAACGCCATCACCTACTTCTTTAACCAGTGGGTGCCTCTGGAGCATTTCCTGAACCGCATCTCACACAAAAGTTCGCCTAAGACCCGCGGAGCCTTTAATATCAACACCTTAAAGCGCCTGGACATTCTCGACAAGGAATGCCTCAATAAGATCGTCGCTCTCCGTAAGACAAGGAATGTCCTCATCCATAACATTGAGACTCCCGAGGTGGATGACTTACTGGAGCAGGGAAATGAAGCAAGGGATTTACTCGTAAAGCTGGCGGAGCAGTTCTCCGCTCCCGCCGCTGCCGCCGAATCTGCGAAACAGACAAACTGACTACTTCGAAAAAATATAGTTAGCAGCATAGAACAGCAGAAATGTGTGCGCCGGATAAAAAACATAGAACAAGTATTTTAATCCCGGCCCCTTCTGGTTATTATAGCTGAGCATGAAAGGCAGGGCCAGAACCATCAGCCACTGCGTCGCGGTACCTGCGGCCAGCATTTCCTCGCTGAACTGGCAGATGCAGAAGATCAGATACACGGCTGTAAATACGTCTTTTTGCTCTTTCAGGAAATACATCAGTACACCCAGCGCAACAAATTCAAGTCCGTATTCATTCATCGCCAGATTGGGAATCACACCGGTGAGCGTATCTCCGCTCAGGCTGCGGAGGAAGGGAAAGAAACGGGGCAGCATATAATATAAGATCTGCACGAGAACTATGACGCCGATCAGGATGCCGCCCTTTTTTCTGTCCTTTATAAACAGTTCGATGGTACTGATCAGGACGCCCACCAGAAACATGGACAGAAAAATGTTATGGTAACCGTAATCCACCACCGCATTGAACCGGATTTTTATAAAGTACATAAAACCAGTCATAAAAATGCTCATCAGGTATAAACGAAGCAGGTATTTCTTCCGGTTCCTCGTGTAATGGTATCCCCATACCATACTGAATAGAAACAGTGGATAGGAAGCTCTCCCCAGCCACCGGAACCACACCGGTGTTCCTTCAAAATAGAGTCCGGTATGATCAAGAAACATCAAGATCAAAGCTGTGATTTTCAGTGCAAATGTACTCATGATTCCCCTCCGTATCTTGTATTATTGTTTTATCCTGCTGATGCAGATCAGCATCAGGTAAATATTACCATATAATACTTGGAATTCACGAAATGATTCCTTAAGAAAACCGGATGGAAAAACACTTTTTATCGGAGACAGCCTTTGTATAATAAATTCAGATAAAAAGCGGCTGTGAAAAAGTTGATTTGACTCCACTTTTTCACAGCCGCCTCTTCTTATTTCTTTTTACTCAAATCATTCCCAGACCAGAATCCGGTTCATACCTTCCTTCAGTCCTTCCATTGGCCCTGCCGCAGGCTGTCCGCTTCTCTCCTGACCGAGATAATCGGTATCAAATACGATCGGAGTCCCATCCGGATTCTCATATGGAGCCTCCGTGATGCGCGGCATTCCCAGCTTTTCGGTACCATAGACCTCTGTCGGAATCTCCAGCATCCCTTTTTCCACATTCAGCTCCAGATATGTCTTCCCGTCTTCCTCCACAATCCGCACAGCAGGATCCGTATCGCTTACATACGTGTTTTCTTCCCGCTCATAGGGCTTTGCACCCTTTAAATAAGCGTTTCCGCGGATATATACCGGCTGTTTTACATGCTTGAACTGCTCTAAATCACCGTTTCCGCGGGAAACTACATCGTTAATATATTCCTCCAGAGAATTCGTATGGCCGTTATAGCCTTCGGTACCATGGACAGACTGTTCAGTATAGGTCACAGTTCCTCCCAGGAATATATTCTGGAAGATACGGTCGTCGCCGCTGTACACCACCGTGGTTCCCGCCACTTCTGTCGTATGAGGGAAGTGATATGGAGTGGAACGGTCCAGAACATCCTCTCTCCTCATGGTACCGCAGCAGAGATTGTGAAGGTAGGCGCCGCCCTGGGCGATATTGTCGAAATTATAACTGGAGGCGAATATATTATTGTCCACCAGATACGGGCCATGGGTTACTTCCACCATAAGGTCACGGTCATTGGCATAGTATAAATTCTTGCTCACTCTCGTTCCCTGGGCCTGCCAGTCCAGCCACGTTCCCAGCGTACAGTTATGTATGTTGTTGTGATGAATCTGTACGTCGATGGCGGCATGCAGCTTGATTCCACCGATCTCATATCCGAAATATTCATGCTTTACCGCAATATTATAAATATGGTTATGGGCAATCTCGCTGAATACACAGCCCATATGGCCCACGATACCATTCTGTCCGCAGTCATAAATCTCATTGTTCCTAATCACATGGGAACCGATTGTCTCCTTGCTCCATCCGATCTGTCTTGCCCGGAATACGGCTTCCATCTGATACTGGTATCCCGGTTTTCTGTGGGTTCTGGTACAGAGATTATGGCCGGTTGATGCTTCCTTTCCGATGCTGATTCCACTGCACCTGGCATCGTGAATCCGGTTGTTTTCAATGATCCATCCCTTACTCCAGTTTGTTCCCAAAAGGCCCGGCTGATCCGCAGTCGGAGGAGTCCACGGGCATGCCGCCTGTGCCATCTCAAAACCACGCACCGTGATGTAGTTGATTCCCGTTTTCTCAGGATAGAAGCAGCACTTGCGCACATTGATCTCTGTCAGCTCTTCGTTTGGATTCGCTCCCTGGAAGTTTGCATAGATCACGGTAGTATCCCGGTCCGTCTCTGCATACCACTGAAAGACGGTGTCCTCCGGATGCAAAATTGCTTCCGGATGTTTCATCCACGGTGGATTTACGCCTTCCATGCGGATGACCGGATTCTTCACTTCATCCAGGCTCTTCGCCTCATAAAAGGATTTCCCATTTAAATAGACATCACCGGTATGCAGGGAATTGTCAGCCGGATAGATGAACCAGTCCCCTCCCAGAACCTCCTGATATGGATTATAGGTTCCAAAGAAAGAATTGGGGAGTACTGCTTTCCAGACACTGCCCTCTACAGGCTCCCAGCTTGTGATCCGCTCTGAGCCTTTGATCACCACTCGCTCTCCTTCAGCTGCCTCATATGTAATCCTTGAAACGCTGCCGGTACCTCCCTGCGCCGGTTTCACCCACTCGCGGTATTCTCCCTCATGGACAATGACACGGTCCCCCGGCATAGCGAGAGACGCGGCTCTCGATATTGTTCGGAACGGCTGGTCTTTTGTTCCGGAATTTGAGTCACAGCCGGTTACCGCCACATGATATTCTCTCATTTTATTACCTCCTGAAAATTGTATACTTATGATGACTTAAATATAGCAGATTGTGTCAGTTTTGACTTTACAATTATTGCGCCGTCTATATCAATAATTGCTTCATTAAAGCGACACATTTCATGATAACCGCTGTATTTATGAGTATTTATATTGCAAATTCACCATAACCGCAGTATGATAGCAGGAAATACAGCGCACTTTTTTTGTTTCACTTTTTTATTTTATCTTTTCCCTGGCTTCAGGCCTGCTGTAAGAAAGTCATGAAAGGAGCTTCCCGATGATCGAACATCTTGACGGTATTTTTGAGACAGTTACATTCCGCGAAAACATGCAGATTCGAATCAGCGATATGGACATCTGTGAAGATTTCCCGGACCACTGGCACACTCCGATGGAGATCATACACGCAACAAAAAACTGGTATAAGATCGTGGTTGACGGCCGGACCTACCGGTTAAACGAGGGAGAAATCGCCATTATCCGCCCCGGCACCATCCACGCCCTCCATGCGCCGGACACTGGCAGCCGAACCATCTATCTGGCAGATTTATCATTCTTAGGAGGCATTTCCAACTTAGAAACACTGCTCGCCTTATTGCCGCCGGTGACCACCATTACTCCGGAGAGAGAGCCGGAATTATACAGAAAAGCCGTCGAACTCCTCTCCTTCATGGAAGAGGAATACGCCGGCTCCCGGTCCTTTTACGATATGCTGCTCTACGGTGCGCTCATCGAGCTGTTAGGGCTCCTGGGAAGATACGCCATCTCCCCTTCTGTTTCCGCCAATACGCTTGGCCCTCAGTCTGCCAAATATGCCGAACGGTTTCTTTACGTCTGCAACTACATCAACGAACACTGCACGGAGGATTTATCCCTGGAAACCATCGCCGGAATCGCGGGCTTCAGTAAATACCATTTTACCCGGCTGTTTAAAGATTTCACCCATACGTCTTTTTACCGCTACCTAAACAAAAAGCGGATTTCACACGCAGAACAGCTCTTAATCAACCCGGAATACTCCGTAACCGAGGTAGCGCTCCAGTCCGGATTTTCCAGTCTTTCAGCCTTCATCCGCATGTTTAAACAGCTTAAAGGATGTACTCCCACAGAGTTTAAGCGGATGTATTCGCTGGACTGTATGAACCGTGTAGACGGAGATTCTGCGCCGGATACACTGTCAGGAAAATAACGCTTTCGCCTGTTCCATCCGTTCCACCACAGGTACGCCGAAGGGACACCGTGATTCGCAGCTTCCGCAGCCGATACAGTCGCCCGCCCCCGCTGACAGTCCGTTATAATGTGCCCGCAGCGATGCAGGGACCTCCTCCTGCATCACTGCCAGATCGTAAAGCTTGTTCACCATAGCGATATCAATGGCCGACGGACACGGCGCACAGTGGCCGCAGTACGTACACTGGCCGGCGTACGCGTGGTGAGGTGCTCCTGCAAGTACGGTCGCGTAATCTTTTTCTTCCGCAGAGGCATATTCATACGCCACAGCGGCCGCCACATGTTCCGGAGTGTCATACCCCACCATAACACTGGCGACTGCAGGCCTGGTGAGGGCGTAGTGCAGGCACTGGACCGGTGTCAGTGCTGTTCCAAAGGGGGAGGCTTCTGCTGAAAACAGTCTGCCGCCAGCATATCCCTTCATAACAGTAATCCCAACCTCTTCCCGTTCGCAGATCCGGTACAGCTCTGTCCTCTCCGGCGCAATGCCGCCCAGCGCTTCTTCATACTCCTCTTTAAAATAGTCATCCATATTCTCGCTGGCAGGAAGCATATCAAATGCAGGGTTGATGCTGAAGAGAATCATCTCAATCTCACCGCACAGAGCCGCCATTTTCGCCACCGCCGGATTATGAGTGCTCATACCGATATGGCGGATAATCCCCCGATCCTTCAGTTCCCTGACATATTCCATAAATTCTCCATGGATGATCGACTGAAACTCCGCAGCCTCATCCACAAAATGAATCATTCCCAGATCGATATAATCTGTACGCATGCGGTCCAGCAGATCCTGAAACGCCGGTTTTACCTTATCTAAGTCGCGGGTTCTGACGTACTGTCCATCCTGCCAGGTGGAGCCGATATGGCCCTGAATGATCCACTTCTCCCGTCTGCCTGCCAGTGCAGCCCCGATGTTGGAACGGACGTTGGGCTCTGACATCCAGCAGTCCAGAATATTGATCCCTGCCTCCTCGCAGCAGTCTATGACGGCTTTAACCTCATCTGTATTATGGCGTTCCAGCCATTCTCCTCCCAGTCCGATTTCACTGACCATCAATCCGGTTTTTCCCAGTTTTCTGTAGTTCATATGTATTTCCCCTCCTTTATTCCCGTACTACGGGATTGTAGTCCAGCCTGGATACAGGCCTGCAGTCCCGAAACTCCGTACTCCTTCGCCAGTTCCTCATCCAGTGTCGTCTTTAATACAGTAATCTTACATTTCCTCATATGGGATTCCTCCAATACTGATTCACAGCAAGTGCTGCGGCCATATCTTATACAGATCCGTGATTTGATTTCATGGCGGTAAAGCTTGATTTTTCTAACTGTAATGTATATAATTACAGTTGTAGCCGCTGTATATATATCTTTTATTCTATACGAATTGCGGTTGGCTTTCAACCACTTTCGAGAATGCGGAGGACTGATATGATTGAAGAAGGAACTGTAGTTTATTATCTCGATGAAGATCTGGTTCACTCTGGGCGGGTGACCGATGTGACCCCTGTCAGCGGTGGATTTACATTCAGCATTGACAGCTACGGAGCCTGTGAAGGGCCGTATGTGATCGCTTCCGGGCAGATCGGCAAGACCGTGTTTTTCACGGAAAAAGAGGCAAAAGACAGGCTGGGACTATAAGTTCCCGGCTTGTTTTGTTTTATTGGTATCTGCGTATCCTGGCAGATACGCGCGCAATGTTGACGCCTGTAAACATATATGGTATTATAATATTAACAATTGTTAACATTATGTTATTATGTGTTAATATTGATTCCACTCATCATTATCTAACCAGAACTGACTTAAGAAAGGCCGGACTATGAAAGAAGACAGACCATATCATCACGGAAATCTGCAGACAGAATTGATCGAGGAGGGGCTGGCGCTGATACACGAGGAAGGAAAAAGTAATTTCTCACTGCGCAAGCTTGCGAAAAGACTGGGCGTCTCTCCTGCCGCCTGCTATAACCACTACTCTACGGTCGATGAACTGATGCGGGAGATGAAAAATTACGTCACTCAAAAATTCTGCGGGGCTCTGATCGCAGGTACGGATAAGGATGATCCTGCCAATGCCGTTCTGGACATGGGGATCGCCTATGTTAATTTCTTCGCGGTTAATCCCCACTATTTTACATTTATCTATGACGGTGACGATTACAGAATTGATTTGACGGAAGATACGTTTGACGGAGACTTTGAACCCTTTCATCTGTTTAAGGAATTAGGGCTGTTGTGCCTTGAGTATAATCATGTGGAGAAGGATAAACGCCGCGACAGCTTAATCATCATGTGGGCCGCCGCTCACGGACTTGCCGCCATGGCAAATATGAAGGGATTTTACTATGACGGTGACTGGGGCGCGCTTGCAGGAAAGCTGCTGCAGGAAAAAATAAATTTAACATAAGGAATACGCCGCACAAAAGCGCTTTCCTTCGCAGAAAAAACGGATGGCCTGTACTGTAATGTACAGAACCATCCGTTTTATGATGTCTCACATTTTAAATCATTCTTTTATACAGATTAATCTCATATTAATTGATAAAAAGCTGGGTCCAGTAATCAACGCCTGCCGCACTCTTATAATGACCGATTCCAATCGAGGTAAAATTACCGTTCATAATATTCGCTCTGTGGCCTGCGCTGTTCATCCAGTCCTGCATAACCTGTCCCGCGGATTTCTGGCCATAGGCAATATTCTCCCCTGCCGCACGGTAAGTCACGCCTGCGGCGGTCAGAGCGGTGGTAAAATTACTTCCGTCCGGTCTCGTATGAGAGAATGCAGCTTCGATCTCCCTGGCTCTCTGCTGAGCCGCACGGGTAGCGCCTGCATGAAGTGTCAGCGCCGGAAGTCCTGCTTTGGCACGTTCCTCATTTACAAGCTTCAGCACCGCGCCGACGGCCTCATCCTGATTTTCATCAGACGGCTGGTCGGGCGTCGGCAGACTGTTGTCCGGAAGCCCCGGTGAAGGCAGGCTGTTGTCCGGAAAATCCGGTGTCGGAAGCTCCGGCGTCGGGAAGCTGTTATCCGGGAAAACCTCTCCCGGATAACCGGGGAACTCCGGCTGGCAGTCCGGTGAAGCATGGAATCCGGGGATCTGGTTTAAAATATGGTTGAAATCCATCCCGTTGTTTCCCGTCACCATAATAACCTTTCCGCCTCCTGCGGAAAAATTGTATGTATGAACGGCTGCATTTGCCGTCGATGGTATGGTTCCGGCCGTTGCCAGTGCCGCTGCTGCGGTCAGTGCGTATGCGGTTAATCTCTTCATGTTTAGTCCCTCCTGATTTTGTTACATAATTATTACATTTCTGTTACAAAAATATAATAGCACAGGATGACTGGAAATTGTCAGGGAAAAACTGGTAACTCCGGTTACAGGTACAGGTGATTGGCTTTGCGGCCGCTGCAGTCCTTTTTCATCTTCTGTTCTGCCGCAAACAGCAGCACTTTATCATTATGACGGGCCTGCGCCGGACATATGGCAATGCAGTGCATGCAGGAAATACAGCGATCTTTATCAACTGACGCCGGATTATCCTCCGGAATCGCCTGAACCGGACATTCTGCGGCGCACTTACCGCATCTGATGCAGTCCCGGTCCGCCTTCGGCTTCATGGGAACGCCTTTATATTCTCGATACGGATGATCACCGGGCACCGATACTTCGCCGCTTCCATTCTCTTCCAGATGGATTTTGATCCGTTCCGCGAATGCCTTTAGTTCCCGCCGGTCCTCCTCATCGGGCCTGCCGGCACCGAACTTATGTATGATCGAATGCTCTGCCACAGCAGCAGCGGCAGCCATACAGCAAAAGCCCGCCTCCAAAAGCGCATCCTTTAATTCGATCAGCGTATCCTCGAATTCCCGGTTTCCGTAAACAGCCGCCAGAACCGTTTTGGCTCCGCCGCCGTTCATCTTTTTCAGCCGCTCCAGCGCCGTCTCCGGCACTCTGCCTCCGAACGACGGGACTGCCACGATGCAGATATCAGACGCAGTAAAAGAGTATCCCGCCGGTTCCAGCCGGGGATTCATCAGATCAATCCTTTCTTTTTCACACGTCCAGGCACTCCCAATGATCTCCGTGACCTTTTTTGTCCCTCCGGTAGGGCTAAAATAGATTTCATACAGTTTCATAATACCGCCTCCTTCGAAAAGTCCTGTGGTTCTACCGGCCATACTTCTCAAACCGGCCTTTTCCGCTCTTCTTCACCCGGTACATCGCCTGATCAGCCAGATGAAGCATCTCTGTGCAGTCACAGCCGACCTCCGGATAGATCAAATAGCCGCCCGATACACTGATCTCAGCCTCCCCGCCTTCCGGCAGTGCAAGCCTGGCTTCCCTTATACTCTTTTCCAGCCGCTCTAGACATGCATAGAGTTCCTCTTTTTCATCTGCGCCGTAGATCAGCAGTACAAACTCATCTCCGCTCAGCCGGGCCGCCACTTTCTCAGGAGCCTTCAGACCGGCAAATAAATCGGCCGCCGCCTTCAGAAGCTTATCACCATACTCATGGCCCCAGGTATCATTGACATGTTTCAGATTATCCAGATCCATCATCAGAAGCATCGCCGTCTTCATCCGCCCCGGATCTGCAAACAGCTGGTCCGCCGTACGGAAAAAGGCCCGCCTCGTCAGGAGGCCGGTAAGCAGATCAATATCCCGTTCCTGTTCAATCTGCTGTTTCTCCACGATCGCCTCTGTCACATCGATGACGATTCCCAGCGTCCTTCCCTCCCCTTCATACGACGTAATCCTTACATAACGGCGCTCGCTCCCTTCCAGGAGGTATACTTCCTTCTCTTCAGCCAGCGGTTCGGCGCACAGCTCCCTGATTCGTTCCACGAAAAGCGTCCTGTCCGCAAGTACAGTGCGAAGTTCTTCCTCCGGTATCATCAGAATCTCTCCCAGCTTTTTCGTCGCCAGTACACGCCTCATGTCCTGATTATACTCGTAAACAGCAATCGGAATATCGACACTCTGGAACACGAAAGACAGCTTGCCGGTCGCCTCCAGAAGGCTTCCCACCATCCGGTTAATGTTGGCGCTCAGCTCTTTAAATTCCGGCGTATGGTCGATCTCCAGCCTGTAATCAAGATTGCCGGCCGCGATCTTCTTTGTTCCTTCTATCGTCCCGTAAATATCACTTAAAATAAATTTATCCAGCATTTTAACAATCAGGAACACGGTGACAAAGGAAAGTACGCACAGGCTGAACAGGATCAGCATCATATTGTTCGGAACATTTTCATAGAGTTTCTCGTATGTGGCGCTGACCCCCACCACGATCCCATCCGTCAGCTCCACCAGGCAGTAATTTTTCGTTCCGCTGATATCCAGTTCCCTTTCATAGGGGACGCCTGTCTCCATGTCTTCAGGCAGATGAAGCCCGAGAGCTTCTGCCGTGGTTCCTGCCGGAATATCTCCCGTAGATCCGACAATCGTTCCCGTCTCCCGGTCAACTGCAAAAATAGTGACCCCGCTCTCGGTCGTCATCATGGAAAATACGTAAGAGAGTTCATTTTTTTCCATAGCTGCCATCAGGCGGGCCGGTTCCATCCCGATCTGTACAATCCCCTCGTGATCCTCTCTCCACACCGCGACGTACTGCATCATCTTACCTTCCGCGGTATTCGGCGTCACATCCTGGCAGAGCTGAAGAGTATAGTCGTCCAGCATAGGCAGAAAATACTGCATCTGTTCACCGGATTGAAATGTATAATCGTAGTATTTCGGTTCGGAACCGGCGTAAAGACGGCCCTTCTTATCAAAAAGATGAAGTTCATCGACCCGGAGCAGTGATGCAATCTTTCTCATCTCTTCCAAGTCGTCCGCCACCTCAGGCTGTTTCTGCACGATATATGCCGCCGCTTTTGCCCGGATGAAATAATCCTCCTTCAGATTCTCCCGCAGTTCCCCGATCTCCGTATCATTCCGTTCGAGGACCTCCGAAACCTGATTGAACCGGAGCTCCGAATTCGTTCTCATCGCCTCTTTTGCCGACTTCGTCTGCAGATAATAGCCCAGAAGCGCCATCATTACCATGGCGGTAATGATCACGGCACACAGTCTGAACGTGATGGCTTTTTTCATGCTTCATCCTCCTGTCTGATTACCGGAAGCGCATCAGTTTTGGAACCATTGCTCCGGCTGTGGATTGATATAATGGATATCAAACTCCGCCCATCTATAATCCTGTATCCCATACAGTTTAAAAGGTTCTGAGGCCAGATATGACTCTATTTCCTCCGGATTCTCCGCTTTCATGAGAAAGGCACCGCCGCTCCTGTCCGTCTTAAGCCCCGACAGAAAGATCATCCCGCTGTCCATGGCCTTCTGCGTATACGCCATATGTTCCTTCATAATCGCATCATTCATACGGTCCGCATCCAGTATCAATCCTTCTACCATATAATACTTCATGTTTTTACCTCCATTCACCATACGTTCACTCTCTCATATTATACTGAATACCGGCTTAAAACTCAATGCATTCTTAGCCTTTACGGTAAAATAATACGGCCGTGTTCTCCTATAATCGGAAAACACGGCCGCAGACCTTAAAAGAATCTTGCGGTATGATTGCTTACGCTTCTGTTTTTACTCTTCCAAAGCTCATTAAGAATCCCAGCTTCTCGATCGCCTTGGACGCCTTCCACCAGTTCTCGCTGACTGCAAATTCTTTCGGGTACTTTTCCCCCAATGCAAACCAGGTCCATGTGATATCCCACACTCCACCCGGTTTTCTCGTATCAATGAGATAATCCAGCTCCTTTTCCACGATCTCTTCATTCCCCTTGTAAAAGGGGCTGTCCGGTCCCCAGATAAACTCTGATGGCCGCGGTGTATAGCCAGCCCACTTCTCTGTATCGCGCTCGATGGAACGGTTTACAACCTCTGCCATTTTCCCCATCAGTGCTTCACAGGAGAATGACACTTCTGCCTCGCTCATCATCACTTCTCCCAGCAGCATGCAGACTCCTCCGGCTCCCATCTCCCCGAAATCCTCTGTCGCCGCCGCCTTTTTTAAGATCTTTTCCGTATGTTCAAGTGCCGTCTGGTATATCCCGGACTCCTTTTCACCGTAATGAAGGATAAAGGCACACAGTCCGGCGGTAATTCCCATGCTCTGAAGCTTATTCTCTGCCTCGTCATAGCTCCACCATGGAGCGCGGGGCCATGCATCATTGGAGGGAACAGAAAACAGCCAGCCGTCCTCGTCGCTGCCGGCGCCGCTTCCCAGATAGCGGAATATCCCCTGCATCATGGGATGACCGGCTCCCATATCATCGGCCGCTCCTGTTCTTCTCAAGATTCCCGTCACCACCATCGTAGCGTAAGGCGATGACTCCGGATTCCACACATCCGGCTCGACCGCATTTCCAAAGCCCCCGTCCTCATTCTGGTAATAGGACAGCGCATCGATTACAGCCTCCCGGCTTCCATTCTCAAAAAAATAATTCCAGACAGACAGCTCCAGTTGTCTTGCATTGCGGTGAATCCAGCTGCGTATCTCCTGGTAATCCTCTCGGTTAAGTACTTTCATATTCCTGATCTCCTTCCGTGTTGTAACCGATACGATACCAGAAACCGGCCGATTTGTATTGTAAAAATACGACATGCTACCGGTTCAGCCGCGCGATCCGCCGCGCCTCCTCCGGCGCCATCCCGTGATAGCGCCGGAATTCCTTCAGCAGGTGGGCCTGATCGGTATAACCGTAGCGGTAAACCGCATCCTGAATGTCAAATGCCTCCCTGAACGCCATCTCTCTCCACACATTCTGATACCGTACCATGCCTGCGATCCGTTTGATCGGCAGCCCCGCCTCTTTTAAGAAGATCCGCTCCATCTGTCTCTGGCTGACACAGCTGTACTCGCAGATGTCCTTCACGGAGATCCTTCCGGATGAAGCAAGAATCCGGTGGACCGCATTGAAGAGATCCGGATTCCACTCGATTGACGCCAGTTTTTTCAGCAGGAATTTCTCCACGTGAGCGATCCGCTCCTCCATGCCGGTCAGATAGAAAAACGGTTCTAACAGCAGGCTCCAGTCCCTGCCCAGCTCCTCCAGTCCAATCGTAGTGTTCGAAGTCTCTTTATAATTTAAATTCAGAAAAAGCCCGGCGCTCCAGAAATAGAACCGGATTGCAAAACAGCTGACCTCGTCCCCGCTGACATGGGGAACGGAATGAAACGGCTGATCCTGAATTCCGCACAGGAATCCGGAAATCTCCTGTCTCGTATGGTTGATGCGGACGATAATGTCTGCACACGTATCCGGAATCACCAGAACCGGAGCCCCCGGTTCCTTTCCGTCCATCTCCTGCGGGACCTCATCTTCCATAGTCCAATAGCATAAAATATAAGGGCGCAGCAATTCACACGGGCTGTATTCCCTGTAACTTCGGTCCGACAGGAACGGACGCGATGTAATCGGGTGATACAGCCTGTGAAATACCGGTGCCCCTGACTCAACCACCCTGCTCACGATGATTCATGGACATGATCCGTGCTGCCCGGCATTGCTTCAAACGCTTCCTTCGGCATCGGTTCTGCGAATAGATAGCCCTGAATTACATCACAGCCTGCGTTCGTTAAAAGTTCCATATTATCCTCCTCTGTCATGTTATCCAAATCATAATATATTTGAGTAAAATTATCAAGCAGGAACTACCGCCATCCGATGCCCGCAGGTCCGACGCCGTCTGCTGCCAGCCGGCGCGGCCAGTGTGCAAATCGTGTCGAAACTTGACAAGTATACAAAAAATTGCTATAGTATTTTTTGTAATATTTTTGTAACATTTATGGGAATCCACAATTTTACAGAAAATCAGAGGTTTTTATGAAGCATCCATGGAAAAATACCCGGGAAAACCGCGCCGTCTTAACTGCTGCTGCCATTGCAGCTGCTTTGAGTCTTACCGCGTTTTCATCGCCGGGACACCTGACTTTGTCTCTGCCGGATACGGCGAAGACAGATATTGTCACCGGCGGCGGTTCCGTCAGCGTCAAATCGGCGTTTTCGGTTCCCCAGGCCGGTATCGAGCGAAAAGAAGTTCCGGTAACCTACGCTCCTGCTGCCTCCGAATATGATAACAAGGCTGTAGCCAATGTCACCGACGTCCTCAATCTGCGGGCCGAGCCCTCTCTGGAAGGAAGAGTTCTGGGCAAATGCTATCGGGGAGCCGGCGGCACAGTTCTGGAAAAGAAAGACGGCTGGACAAAGATCCGGTCCGGCGGCCTGGAAGGCTGGCTGAAAAACGATTATCTCGTATTCGGCCAGGATATCAAGCCCTTAGCCAAAGAACTGGGGCTGTTTACAGCCAGGGTTACTACACAGACACTGCATGTACGCGAGACTCCTTCCACCGACGCGGCAATCATCGGACTTGCTGCGGCAGACGATTATTATCCGGTTCTTGAAGAGTCCGACGGCTGGATCAGGGTTCAGCTGTCCTCGGATACCTCCGGCTATATTTCCAGTCAGTATGCAAAGGTGAGTCTTACTCCAGGGAAAGCAGTCAGCATGGAGGCCGAGCAGGCTGCATTAAAGACTGCGGAGAGTAAAGAAAAGAAGAAAGAGGAAGAAAAACCGAAGTATGTGATCAATGCCTCCTCTGATGAAATCTACTTAATGGCAGCCTGTGTAATGATGGAATCCGGCAGCCGTTCCTATGATGGCCAGCTGGCTGTGGCCAGCGTCATAGTCAACCGGGTAAAATCCGGACGCTGGGGAAATTCCATCACAGACGTCATCTATGCCGACGGCCAGTTTCCAGGCGCCACATCAGGCCTTCTGGATAAATATCTGGCAAAAGGACCTTCCTCCGATGCATTAAAAGCTGCGAAGGCTGCTCTCTCCGGTTCAAACAATATCGGAGACTACCTTTTCTTTCAATCAGCAAAGCGCGCCGACTATAACAGCTACGCTTCCTATACGGTTGTGGATGGGAACTGTTTCTATAAAAAATGAACTAATCACTCATTTCTATCAGGAGGTGTTCGCTTGAATAAAAAAATTATTGTTATTGAGGGGTATCTGGCCTCTGGAAAATCTACTTTTGCAGTACAATTATCCAAAACGCTGACTATACCATATCTGATAAAAGATACCTTTAAGATTGCATTATGCAGCAGCCTGTCTATCGCAGACCGATATGAAAGCAGTCGTTTTTCTGCTGTTACATTTGACGCCATGATGTATGTAACGGAACGACTTATGGAAACAGGATATCCATTCATTATCGAAGGGAATTTTGCACCTGCGGGAATCAAAAAGACAGACGAATCCAGTGTAATAAAAACATTGATTCATAAATATGATTATACACCATTGACGTTTCAGTTTATGGGCGATACACAGGTCTTGCATCAGCGTTTTATCGAACGCGAAAATACTCTCGAACGAGGACAGGTAAATAAAATGGGATTTATTCCTTCTTATAATGAGTTCGATAAATGGTGCCATAATCTCGATATGTTTCATATCGGCGGAAAAATAATAAAAGTTGACACAACAGATTTTAGCACAGTGGATTTTACCGGTTATTTTAATACAGCCAGCCTGTTTATAAATTCATAAGCATGATTCCCCATCAAAAGGTAATTTGACAATCGAACATAACGGTTTAATTTGACGCTTTTTTGATACCATACCTGCAAAAGACCAGAAATAAAAATGACCAACAGGCAGAAAAACGTGCCGAACCGCCGGAAATCATCGTATTTCCCGGCAGTCCGGCACGTTTCTTTTTCAGCACGTAAGTTCCGTTTCAGCCAATGATTTTCTGTTTACTGCATGCCGTTTTCGTCCTCGCAGTAGATCTCCCGGTCCAGAAGTTCCTGCAGACGGTGTTCCTGCAGTTCCTCGTGAAGCTTACTCCCATACCGGACCCACATGGCATCTTCCCGGAATATGTACTCACAGTTCTGCAACTGTTCCATGTCCTCGGTCAGGATCGTATAGACCCTCTTGCCTTCCTCATACAGTTCTTCCGCGGATATCTCCGCTTCATTCCCGCGATGATACCCGCTTAAGTCCACAGCACGGATATGGCCATCCGACAGGGCTATCACCAAAGCGTCCTTCCGCTCTATCACATCCAGTAATTTTTCCATCTCCAGAATCTCCTCCCTGAACTCTGCGTTCTGACAATCATAGTATCATTATACAGAACATACGTTCTTTTATCAACTACTATTTTTTGCCATAGTTCTTCTTCGGCACAGTTTGGGAGTTCGGGTCTCTAATCTCTCGTCAGCTTCCTCATCCAGTTTCCGTACCTCACCTCAAGGAAGGCAGGAACCACCTTAAAAATCTGATCCGCATTCAGGCAGCAGACTACCACGACCGGAGAAGCCTTTACGACAAATGCCATGAAAAGGGAGACCGGTATGACGATCAGCCAGATACTGATTAAATCCATCTTAACCACGAACATGGGATTTCCCCCACCGCGGATAATTCCGTTATTCGTCGGCATCTGATAGGACATCCCCACGCATACAACGCTTAAAATAACCAGGAACGTGTTTGCCATCTCCCGGGTTTCCGCCGAAAGGTCATACAGGCTTAGTACCGGTATCCGGATAAAGAAAAGAAGGGTGCCGGACACGATTCCGATCAGAACGAAGATTCTCTGCAGGCTTCGCGCGTAGCTTACGGCCCGGTCACGGTCTCCGCTTCCAACTGCCTTTCCGATCATGACGGACGTGGCCGCAGCCGATCCCACCGCCATGGACTTCACCATCAAAAACAGGGTCGACGCTACACTGTTGGCTGCGATGGCATTGGCCGTCATGTGCCCCAGAATGACCGTCTGCAGCGCCGTATTGACACCCCAGAGCCCCTGTACAGTGAGCATGGGAATCGTAACTTTTAAGTAGTCACCGGTCAGGATGCGGTCCCACGCGAGATAATCCCGCCATTTTAAGTTAAGCTTCCGCTCTCTTTTCGATATGTAGAGAAGTAGAACAATACATTCCAGAATCCGCGCAGCCAGAGTGCCGATGGCAGCGCCCTTCACGCCCATCTCCGGAGCACCGAAATGACCGTTTATCAGAACGTAATTGATGCCGCAGTTGACGAACAGAGTGAGAACAGACAGTTTAAACGCGATTTTTACTGTCTCGACACTGCGGAGAGTAGCCAGAAGAATCTGTGTCACTGCAAAAAACAGGTAGGTAAATCGGATAATATTTAAGTACCGGGCACCCTCTGCGATGATTCCGCTGTCCCGTGTGAAAATTCCCATAACACGGTATGGAATCAGGCTCACGACCCCAAACAGAGCGATGGACAGAACCAGCCCAAAGCGCATGGCCGCCGATGCCAGCCTTTTCATGGGCGCAGTCTGATTCTTCCCCCAGTACTGGCTGCCCACAATTACCACACCGTCTCCCAGCGCGTGCAGAAGCTGCTGATAGACGAACTGAATCTGATTGACTGCGGCCACCCCGGCCAGAGCCGTCTCGCTGTATGCTCCCAGCATCATATTGTCCGCCAGATTTACGCTCAGCGTCACCACATTCTGCAGCACCAGAACGACCGCCAGCGACAGAAAGCGGCGGTATAATCCCTCATCCTTTTCCACAAACATTTCCCCCGTATATCAAATGATACCGTTATTCGGCAGTATAGTCCCTGTTTATTATACCTCGCCGGGAAAATTTTGCAAGATGGAAGCAGGAGATGGGAGGTCCCCGTGATTATCACTGCTGCAGAGACCTCACGCCTTTTTCACGGGCAGCGCCACGCAGCTTTCTCTTCTTACAAGTTCTGTCGGAAACTCGATATTGACTGCCGATGTATGCCCCTTATTGATCCGGTCCAGCAGAATCTTCACAGCCATGCGCCCCATCTCCCTCACGGGCACATTGACGGTCGTCAGCATTGGCGAAACAATCTGTCCCATCTCGATATTATCAATTCCTACAACCGATAATTCTTCCGGCACCTTAATCTTAAGTTCCCGGCACGCCCGGATAATTCCGACCGCAATCATATCACAGCTGCAGAAATATGCCGTTGGAAGCAGATCCTTCTCTGCCTGAAGGAAGGCACAGGCCGCTTTATAGTCAATCCCGAATGCAGACTTATAGCCATGGATCACAGATTCATCGATCTTCATGTTGTGCTCGGTAAAGAAATCAAAATATGCATCATATGCAGAAATGTCTTTTAATCCCGCGTAACCGATTCTGCGGTGGCCTAAATCATACAAATACCGGATCGCGGTTTTCGCTGCCTCGTATCCGTCACACCGGACCCGGTCAAACGGGACCTCATTCACATCAATCCCAACCACCACCACATTCTTGAATTTATCCCGCAAAAGCTGGTCCAGATCGCTTCCCGGTTTTCCCAGCACAACGATCCCATCCTTTTCCAGCTGGCTGATCCTCTCATTCTGTATTTCTGAAATATGCAGCATGGAAAAAGAATAGCCGAGGGGACAGCCCTGAACAAGGGCTTCCTGTTCTACCGCCTGTGCTATCGGAGAAAAAAACTGTTCTGCCACAGAATTTTCCGTTCTGGCAAAAAGGCAGGAGATATTACGGCTCATTGGTCTTTTTGACCCGTTCTTTTTTAACTCTTTTGCCATCAGGTTAGGGGTATAGCCTGAGTTCCGTACAATCTCCCACACTCTGGCTTCCGCTTCCCGTGAGGTGCACTTGTAGTTTTCTTTATTGATAATCCTGGATACTGTCGAAACAGACAGTCCGGTCTCCTGTGCAATTTCTTTTAATGTCATACCTTCTCCTCTCTGTATGATACCCCTAACCTCCGTTCGATGGTAATCTGTCTCAATGAAAAAACGGAATATTGTCGCCGGTTTCCCTCTGCCACTCTTTTAATTTCTTCGTCATCTCTGCCTGAACCGCACGGTAGTCCGGATCGTCATACCGGTTTTTCAGCTCATACGGATCAGCCTTCAAATCATACAGTTCATAGGTCTGTCCCAGCGTAGCAATCAGCTTGTAATTTTCATCCGTGACTGCCCTTGCCTTCACATACTCCCCATACCCAAGACCATACGTTTCGCTCACTGCGTACTCCGGCTTCCGTTTTCCCTGGCAGATCGGAATCAGGCTTTCTCCGTGCACGCTGTTTTTGTACGTTAATCCGGCCGCCTCCATAATTGTCACAGGCACATCGACCGTGCAGACCGGAGCATCGATCTTCATTCCCGCCTCTATGGTTCCTTTCCACTTGATTCCTAAAGGAACTCTTAAAACCTCCTGGGATAAATACGACCCTTTGTCGAAATGGCCTCCGTGACAGGCAAGACCGTCGCCATGGTCGGCAGTCCAGATAATGATCGTATTTTCTTCCATTCCCAGTTCCTTTACCTTATCCAGTATTCTGCCGACAGCCTCGTCGATCATTGTAATCTGCGCCGCACAGCATTTGAGCATTTCTTCATATTCTTTCCAGTCAAGAGCATTGGGAATAACGATGCGGTTGTCTTTTCCGATCGGTACATTTTTCTCCGTGAAATAAACCTCCGGTTTCCCATCGAGGCCGCTGCTGAAACTGGCATAGGGCGGATAAGAGACATCCTTATACAGATCATAATACTCCTGAGTTGGAAAGTATGGCTGATGAGGTCCCCAGAAATCCACTCTCAGGGAAAATGGAGCCTCCTCTCCATCTGCGCTCAGTTCTTCCAGTTTTTCACATGCCAATTCTGACAGGAAGAAAAATTCCAATGTTTCCTTGGGAGTCACCGTAATTCCGTAAGCGGCTTCACAGCAGTGCCTGGGATCCTGCAGTTTAAAGAGTTCTCCATTTCTCGGCACTTCATCCGGAGAGCCCTTCTGATACGCCTGCTGGCTCTTATCCGCCCAGAAAAAGACCCTTTCGATCCGGTGAGCGGCCGCCGGAAGATTCCGTTTTTTCAAATAGTCTTTATATTCCTTTGTGACATATGGGTTCCCATACTCCTCCGGAGACAATCCTTCGCAGTGGTGGTCCAGCGCACACCCCGGCCCTGCATGCCATTTGCCAAAATAGTAGTTCCGATACCCTGCTTCGGCCAGAGAATCCAGATAGACTTCATCGCTGTACGGCGGATTGGTCTCATTGTGATACTGTTTATGTGCATGCGGATACAGACCTGTGAGAAGCGTTCTTCTCGACGGCCCGCACAGAGGCGCCGCACAGCAGGCGTGTGTAAATTCCGCTCCTTCCTCCACAAATTGTTCGAAAAACGGCCGATACGGCTTGTTTTCATAGAATGTCCACTGATGCAGTGCCTGATGGTCGCTGTTAATCATGATAACGTTTGGTTTCTTCAACGGTTTCACCTCTGTTTTCTTTTATTCCGAGACGTATCAGCTGTTCCTGCGGCGCCTGATATTCCAAAAGTGCGGCGCGCAGCTTCTCAATCATTTCCAGTTCCAGCGCCTTATCTTTTATCGGTCTGTTCTGACATGGATCTGACTGAATGTCAAACAGTAAATTCTCCCGCACATAGTCCAGTCCTTCCGGACATTCCGGATAATGGCCTTCCACCCGGTATCTGACCTTATAGACCGGGAAATCCGTATACGGCAGAAACGTTCCCATCTCATAATCCCCTGGTTTTATATCCCAATACTTCAAAAATGTGGTCGGCATCGCACCATACAGAAAGCACGGCTGATTATCTTCGGATACCGGAGCACGGAAATAGGTATGTGTTCCGTCCGTCACATTAACCGCTTTGCCAAACCAGCCATAGACCGCCTTATCACGAACCGGCGTATCATGCGGAATCATTGGCAGCAGGCTCTTTCCCTGTACGGTCTTTGGCGTCTCTGTCTTAAAATACTCCAGAAACGTCGGCATCAGATCAATATTCTGTGTCAGACTGCTGATCCGTTTGCCCGCATATGCAGAACCGGGCAGATGAACGAACAGCGGAATATGAACCAGCTCCTGGTAGGCAGGCATGAAATTTTTCGCCGCAAATCCGTGTTCCCCCAGCATATGGCCGTGATCCGACGTCACCACAATGAGGGATTCATCATATATCCCCGTATCCTTAAGCTTCTGAATAAACGTTCCAAACCAGTGATCCATCATGGTCAGCGTTGCCGAATACTCATTCCGCAAATGTTCCATTGCCTCCGGAGTCTCCTCATTAAGCGCCTGGTATGACGGCCAGTCGAAATACGGTCCGTCATACGCATCGGGATACAGTTCCCTGTAATTTTCCGTACAGTCAAAAGGCTCATGGGGATCAAAGGCTTCGACCATCATGAAGTAATCATCCGCATCGCGGTTGCTGTCAATCCAGTTACATGCAGACCTAAAAGTTCTCGGCGTCGGATACTCCTCCTCCTTCGTATAGGCCAGACGGTTTAACTGATTCTGACGATTGACCTTTCCATAATGCGGCTGGGGAATATCGCTTCCCTTCACTCTCGATACCCAGACATCCCCTTCCTGCCCCCGCTCAAAGTTCCACGTATGAAACATCTGGCAGTAGTTCTCCCCACCGATCTCAAAATAGTGTGGATGGTCCGTTGTAATATGTGTGAAAATCCCATGCTCCCGAAGTTTACTGATGAGTGTAACATCAAATGGTTCCATACCGCCCCAGTTTCTCTCCAGAAAATTGATTCTCCCCGTAAAGATATCCCGTCTTGCAGGCATGCAGGGAGCGGAAGCCACGTAATGGGAATCAAAGGTAATATTTTCCTGTGAAAATCTGGTCAGGTGTTCTGCCATCACCTTAGTATCCGGATTATAGCACGGAAGGAAATGACGGTTTAAACTGTCAATCAGAATTAAAAATGCTTTCATTTAAAGTGTTCCTTTCTATCTCTTTTTTTGACGCACTCAACCCTTGACAGATCCGGAGACCAGCCCGTCGATGAAATAGCGCTGTGTGATCATAAAGAAAATGAGGACTGGCGCGATTAAGATCATGGCTCCGGCCATCATAATCCCGATGTCCGATCCAAACTGCCCTGACATGCTGCGAAGCATCAGCGTTGCAGTGAAATTTTTCTCACCCTGAAGAAAGGTCGAGGTGATCAGGAACTCATTCCATGCGTTAAGGCCCACGATTACGCTGACGGTCAGAAGGCCGGGAGACACAACGGGCGCCATAACATACCACAATACGTGTCCCGTATTGGCTCCGTCAATTCTGGCGGCTTCCTCCAGTTCTTTGGGAACGTTTAAAAAGAATGTCCGCATCAGAAACAGCGCCAGCGGTATATTTCTGGCTGCAAGAATGAAGCTGATCGGCACAACCGTACCCACGAGTTTTAAATAGGACATCACATAATAAAGCGGAAATAAAAACAGCTGAATCGGGATCGTCATAACAATCATGAAATACACAAGCGCCAGATTCACCACTTTTCCTCTTCTTGTGGCGAGCACATAGCCGCCCAGGGTCGAGGTAAACAGCACAATCACTATCGTACAGGCCGCCAGAATGATACTGTTTTTAAACCCGATGCCGAACTTGGCATAGCTCCATGCGCTGGTATAGTTGACCGGCGTAAAGCTCTCCGGCCAGGACAGCGGATTGGCGACAATCGCCACATGGGGCTTGAAGCTGTTAAGCACGACGAGTGCAATTGGAAACAGCGCCGTGATCACCAGCAGAATCAGGATCGCATGAACCGTAACCAGCGTGACGATCCGCTTTTTCTTACCCATTACTGCCATATAAACTCCTTTCCGGCACTTGGCCTCTATGACATAATCTCATTTTGTGACAGGTGGATGTAGACAAAGGAGGCAATCAGCCCGAAAAAGCTCATGAAGAGAGCGATAGCTGCCGCCTTTCCAACCTGAAGAGACGCAAATGCAAACGTATATGCATAGGTACTCAGCATCTCCGTCGAGTGCGCAGGACCTCCCGACGTCATCAGGTAGACATAGTCATACGTCAGGAAAGAATTTATGACAGACATGATCATCATCAGTTTAAAGGTTGGAAGCATATTGGGGAAATAGACGTAGCGAAACAGCTGCCATCCGCTGCATCCTTCCACCCGGGCCGCCTCCACCTGATCCTCCGGCGTCTGCCTTAAGGAGGCTAAGTAGACCACCATTAAAAATCCCCAGTAGTGCCAGATATCTGTGGCAGCAACCGCATACAAAGCGGTTTTCATATCGCTGAGCAGAGATGGAATATGAAAGCCCTGACGGTTTAAATAGCCCACCAGTCCGAAAATCGGATTGTAAATAATGTTCTGCCATACGGCCACATTGGTCACTGGCGCAAGTACATATGGGAATAAAAACAGCATCTGGTACAGTCCCTTGTGTCTGCGGTTCAGCAGAAGCACGGATGTCAAAAGTCCGATCACCACAGGAATTGTCAGAAACAGCGCAACCCATCTCACATTGTCATAGATTGCCCTCCAGAATATCTTATCACCGAAAAGCTCGGAGAAATTCCGCAGTCCTATGAAATGAAAATTCATGGAAACGCCATTCCAGTCCGTGAATGACGCAAATATCGTCATCACACCTGGAATAAACACAACGGCCATGCTCAGCACAAAAGCCGGGAGAAGCAATAGATAATCTCGTCTGCGTTTCATTTTTACCCTCCTTTGCAGCAGAGCCGGACATGTAATACCCGTCCGGCTCTGTCTCCTCCTAAACTGATTTGCCCGCCCGTTCTACCGTTTTGGCAGCGGGACTACCAGGCCATTGGCAAGTTCCTTCTCAAATTCCGCATCCGTTCTGTCTAAAACCTCCTCCGCGCTCATGGTCCCAAGCCACACACCATCGATATCCTGCAGCGCGACATCTGTGGCCGGCGGACAGAAGCTGGTCGTATAATATCCGTAATTTCCTTCCTCAATCGCTTTTAAGGTATCAATCATAACGTCGCAGAACACCGCGGAGATCCCCGTCATGGTATCTGCCGGTATATCATACTGCTTCAGCGGGATTGCCCAGTATCCGGGCCAATCCTTCGTCAGCTTGACCATAAAGTCGTTCGTCATGATCTTATCCAGAATCTCCGCACACTCGTCCTTGTAAGGAGAAAAAGCGTTGATCGACAGGCAGGAGGTGACCCCCAGCGTATAGGTCGGATATTTCACCTTATCATTGGTAGCCGGGAACGGGAAGAATCCAAAATCGTCTTCTGTGAGACCCCGGAAATACTTTGGTGCCCACTGGAATACATTGGAAGGTCCGACGAAGAAAGGCGCCATACCCATGGACAAAAGCTGGACGCTCTCATCGAAGTTCAGATCCGTATAGTTGTCACCGCCGAGCCAGCCGTTCTGATACCATTCTGCCGATTTATTCAGCGCCTCCACCATATCGGGGTTGTTCCATTTCGCTTCGCCCTTCAGACATTCATACACCTTTTCCGGTCCCGCGATATGGTTTAAAAACAGGCTGGAATAGTTGGCATTGACAGGCTTCCATCCCTTATTGCCCGTTACGCTTCCGTAAAGACCTTTCTCCTGGGCCGCCTTCATGATTGTCTCCATCTCCTCGATGGTCTTCGGGACTTCCCAGCCATTATCAGAGAGCACTTTCTTATTATAGAAGACGCCCATAACCATCAGGGAGTTCGACAGGCCATAGAGCGATCCTTCGTAAGTACCCAGATTGTAGATCGGTTCCAGCAGCCGGTCGTTCCAGCCGTACTTCTCCGCGTACCGGTCCAGATTTTCCAGCTTACCGGCCGAAGCGTAATTGGTCACATAAGAGGGGCCTGAAGTAAAGACGATATCCGGTCCACCATTGGCTGCCAGCGCTGTTGCAATGTTCTGATCATTCCCCGCATGGAATTCAATGTTTAATACATAGTCATCCTGAACCGCATTGATGTCGTCCTCAATAATCTGTTTTAAGAGAACCTGCTGATCCGCCGGAGCGCTCCAGAACCACAGAGAAATCTGCTTTTTCTCACCCGGTGCCGTCTCCGCCTTCTCCGGAGCTGGTGCCGCTTCCGCCGTTGTACTGCCTTCCGCAGTGGATTCTGTGGCAGCCGGTGACGTCGGTTTCTGATCCGCTGATCCGCATCCTCCCAGAAGAGAGGCTGCCATTACCGCCGACAGTAAAACTGATAAACACTTTTTCATCTTTTTTCCTCCTTTTTCTAAACCCAGCCGCTGTCTTTGGGGCTGCTTACGTACTCCACAGACAGAACATTTCACAGGCCTGATAAACACATGACCTGTTTGAATACAGTGGTTTTCTTGCTTCTTGTCTTTTTTTACATAATTTTTACTTATCATGATAAATAATTGGTAATTATTAATACAAATATATTTTATCATGATTTTATCTTTTGTTAAAGGATTATATATGAGAACGATTGCACCTTATATATCACTATGTTTTTACATAATTTATCATTTATTTATCTTCTGTATGGCACTGCATTATCAAATTGATGAAAAAGAAGGCAGAGAATCCTGATGAAACAGTACTCTCTGCCTTCTTTCCATACTATTTAATTATTGACTTTCTCCATCCGGCATTTAGTGCCGGTAAATGCTTTAATCATTTATTTTTATAATACGCTGTACAGAAATCAACGCATTCTTTCATATCCATTACCTTTGCCAGAGAAGGGGTAAAGGGGCCAAATTCCTTTATAATTGTCTTGTCAGAGCCCCTTTCATAAAAAAGCCTTTCTATTTCCCGGAAATCATCGTAAATATCCAGTTCCACATTTTTAAATTCAACCCACTTTTTTTCTCCGTTTACTAATATAGGGGCGCGCTCAATGATATCCTCTCTGTTCAAATGATACTCAGCTAAGTGGATTGATGTATTGGATTCAAAATCTGTTCCTAATAAAATAATCTTGGCACCCATCTCATATAGCTTTGCCAGAGGGGACTCATGGCCAAGCCCATAATCCAGCTTATGATTATTCGTAATGTAACCGGCTTCTTTTCCATATGCGGTGAATGAATACAATGGATGGCTGCTTCGCCGCGAACCAGGATAGAAGGCGAAATAGCCGGCTGCTTTCCCCAATTCCTCCGCCACCGGAGTTTTTCCCGGATCATACGGCTCGATACTGTTTCGGATATCAGCCAGCCATGCCTCCGGAACCGGAGGATTCTCCCATGATTTGGGATCTTCGAGCTGCGTAGTCTGTGCGGGCATCACCAAAGTTCCCGCCGGACCGATTGTTTCCAGAATCGATTCAATCATGGTTTGCTCTCCCCCAAACAGAAAACCGAACGCACGCAATGAAGCATGCAGAATCACAACATCGCCATATGCGATACCAGTCTGAGTTAATAAATTCATCAGATCTTTTTTGTAAAAAGGTGTTCCATTCTGATCAATAAACTTCTTTAAATTTCTCATTCACCTATATCCTCTCTTTATGCCATTTCGGCCTGACAGGTGTATTTCTTCATAGCACATATGCATCAGGTCTGATTTTCTTATTAGCATAGCACACCAAAATCAATCTCTCAATCATAACCCGTTTTATTTTCAGAGATAAAAAGAGGACCCGTGTACTCCTACAGTATAAACATACTGTAAGAGTGCCAGATCCATCTTCTGATTTGTTACCGCCCCTCTCTCACCGGCACAAACTTTGCCCGGTTCATCAGCGGATGCTCCAGTCTGACAGCCCCTTTTACCGGACACGCCATGACGCAGGCGCCGCAGTAGTAGCATTCTCCCGGATACATAACGATGGGCGGTTTTCCCTTCGCTTCTGATGGAAGCAGGATATCGCACTGACAGACCGATGCGCACCGGTTGCATCCGATACAGAGGCTCTCATCGTAAATGATCGGCCTGGCACTGCTGGCGACCGGCCTCACTGTAAATTCAGGCTTTTTCATGGCTGACCTCCCCCATATAATCCTGGTTGCGCCGTTCGTACTCCTCCTGGAGATTTCCGAAGAAATCGAGAGGAACGCTTCGTTCCCTCACCTGGCCGTCCTCCTGGCGGATGACGATGTGACGCCGTTCCCCTTCCGGGTCCATCTGCGGATAATCACTTCGCAGAAAGCACAGCGGTTGCGAACTGGAACGCCGCCGCAGACAGGCGTGAAGCACCAGCTGCGCAACAGTCAAAATGTCCAGCACCTCATGGGTTCTCATGAGATCGTGAGGATTGGCGCACGTCAGAGTAGGTACCACCTCCCGCTCATAGTTCTCCAAAAGATCGAGTCCCTCCTTTAAAAGGGCCTCACATTTCACTCCGCCGCAGTAGTTCTGCATTGTCTTGGATATCGCCATGTTCAGCTCTTTCCAGCCGGTTCCTTCCTCCACGTAAAGCGGTGCATACAGCCTCTCTTTTTCCCGATCAGCCTCTTTCCTGCTGAAATCCGCCATCTCGTGATCCGAAGCGTAACCGGCCGCCTTTCTTCCCGCATAATACCCGGTGGCACAGGCAAACCCCGCACAGTCAGAAGCATACAGCTGGTCTCCGGCCGCATAGATGCCGTCGATATTCGTCATTAAGTCCCAGTCATGCATGATTCCGCCCGGAGCACCGAAAAACTGGCGTTCCTGTTCCAGAAAACTGGCAGACTGCCATCCGGTTCCATAGCTTTGCAGCATACTCGTCTCCGGGTCAAATCCCCGCTCCGTATAATTCTCCAGAATCGGAACTCTGGTCTTTGCTTCCTCACCAACCATCATTCCCCATATGACACGGCGCTCATCCTCCGGCATACGGCTCAAATCCGCATAAAACGGAAGCTGGTATCCCCGGCGGATCAGCTCCTCAAAGTCCAGGGTCTCCGGGCCGCGGTATTCGTACTTAGGATTGTCTATAACACCGCCTTTTAAGAAGAATTTCTGGCCTTTGGCCGGATAATACCGCTGGGAAACGGTTTTCAGTTCATTTCCGTCACGGTCCACGTATGGAATCTCCACGCCTCTGGCATCCACCATGGTGGCCGCATACCAGGTGTTGTGGTTATTGCCTGTTCCATATGCGGGAAAGCTTCTTCCGGCACCGGAAAATTCTGCCCGCACCGATTTCTCCATCATGGTAAATTCTACACCGGCCCGCCACCCCATGGCGTGACCGCTTCCGATGCTCTGCATGGGTCGGAATTCACATAAACCTACCAGATCCGGATTAAACAGCCAGACTCTGGCCGGTCTGGACATGGTGAGAATCGTGGCTTTTGACCGGAAGATATAGAATTTTCCCGTGTGGACATCCATGCCGCAGGCCCCGGCCCCCTTTTTCTTCCCATCCTGCACCGCAGTCAAAAGAGCCGTTGCCTCCGTCCTCTCATACACCTTCACACCCAGCCTTTTCAGTTCCCGCGCCAGAGCCGGCTTAAAGGTGGTTCCCCAGACACGCAGTGTAAATTTGTTTTTATAATCATAGGCAAACATCAGCTTCGTCTTCTCATCCCGAAACTCCGCCCCCTTAAATTCATCCTCTGTATCCCGTACCTTTCCCCCAAAAGCTTCCATGTCCAGGACTCGGTCGTATCCCTCACGGCATTCGATATAGTGGGCGATTCCGTTGCTGTACCAGTCCTGCTCACGGACATAGGCTTCTGCGATTTCCTCTGGTGTCACTCCGGAACAGGGATTGGTGCAGGCTGATTCCCAGTGGTCAAACCCCGTTCCGGCAGATCCGCTTCGTTCCACGGCTCCCTTTTCCACCAGCACCACGGATTTTCCTTTTCTGGCTGCTGCTATGGCGGCAAAACATCCCGCCAGCCCGCCGCCCAGAACCAGGACGTCGCTGGTTACAGTCTCCTCAGCCCCAATCTCATTGGCGTAAGGCCATCTGTATGTCTCTTCACTCATGTTACTCCTCCATTCTGTCCAGACAACCCGGGCATGCCGCATAGTGTCCCGGACCGACTTCCTTAAGTAAAATCTCACCGGTCCTGCATTCGCCTTTGACAAACGGGCATCTCGCTGCAAACCGGCATCCCGGTCCCGGATTTACAGGACTGGCCACCTCACCCTGAAGCAGAGTCCTCTTTTTATTCCGCGAATCCGGACTGGGATCCGGGATCGCCGCAAGAAGCGCTCTCGTATACGGATGAAGCGGATTCCGGAAAAGCTCGGCCGACGACGCCTGTTCCACACATTTTCCCCGGTACATAACCATGATCTCATCGGATATGTGTTTGACCACAGACAGGTCATGGGTAATAAACAGATACGTCAGATTCATGCTGTCCTGAAGATCCATTAAGAGATTTAGAATCTGTGCCTGTATCGATACATCCAGTGCCGACACCGGCTCGTCACATACGACAAAGGCCGGTTCCATAATAAGCGCTCTGCCGATTCCGATTCTCTGACGGCGTCCTCCGTCCAGCTCATGGGGATAGGCTCCCGCAAGGCGTCTGGCCAGGCCCACCGTCTCCATCATGGCGTCCACTCTGGCCTCGATCTCCTTTTTATCTTTACAGACCTTATTGACAATCAGGGGCTCCGCGATCAGCTGGCGTACATTCATACGGCCGTTTAAGCTGGAATAAGGGTCCTGAAAAATCATCTGCATCCTGGGACGTATCCGTTTGAATTCCTTCTTTCCCACCCCCTGAAGACTGGTCCCCTCAAACAGGATTTCACCGTTCGTGGGTTCGTCAAGATACAAAAGCGTAGAGCCGAGAGTGGATTTTCCGCATCCTGATTCTCCTACGACTCCCAATGTCGTTCCCCGCCTGACGGAAAAGCTCACATCATCCACGGCGTGAAGCAGTCCGGAGGGGGTGTCAAAATATTTTTTTAGATGCTTTACATCAAGCAGCAGATCTTCCTTCATTTCTGCCCTCCCTCTCTATTGCCATACAGATGGCAGCGTATCAGATGACCGTTTTCATCGTACACGGCCGGCGCCGTCACGCTGCACTGCTCCATGCATTTCGTGCAGCGGGGTGAAAATTTGCATCCCTTCGGCAGATCCGTCGGATCCGGAAGAATTCCTTCAATCGGGTGAAGCCGCTTCGTCTCCTCTGTAAGGCTGGGAATGGAACCAAACAGTCCTTCTGTATAGGGATGGTGTCTGTTGCCGTTAAAGATATCACTCAGAGTTCCATACTCTACGATCTCTCCGGCGTAGACAATGGCTACCCTGTCACACGTCTCCGCAACTACGCCCAGATCATGGGTAATCATAATGACGCTGGTTCCGTATTTTCTCTGAAGGTCACAGATCATGGTCAGAATCTGTGCCTGTATGGTAACGTCAAGGGCGGTCGTCGGTTCATCGGCGATTAAAAGCTCCGGACTCAGAATCAGTGCCATGGCGATCACCACACGCTGACGCATACCGCCGGAAAACTGGTGGGGATAATTGGCCTTCCGCTCCTTTGGAATCCCCACCATCTCCAGAGTGTCCTCCACCCGTTTTTCAATCTCTTTCTTCGTCAGACCTTCGGTGTTGTGAAGCTCCAGGGCCTCGGCTATCTGACTGCTGATCGTGAGGACTGGATTTAAGGCCGACATAGGGTCTTGAAATATCATGGATATTCTGGCTCCCCTTATCTTCTCCATCTCATGGGGGCTGAGTTTTCCAAGCTCCATCCCCTCAAATCGGATGGTCCCTCCGGTGATCTTCCCCGTCCGTTCCGGCAAAAGCCCCAGGATGGTCAGCGCCGTCGTGGTCTTACCTGCGCCGGTTTCTCCCACCAGCCCTAAGGTCTCCCCTTTTCCGAGGGAAAAGCTGATTCCGTTTACGGCGTATACCGTCTCCATATCCGTCTCATATACGACGGAAAGATTGTCTATCTCCAGTATTGTTTCACTCATTGCGCCACCTCCTTAGTCCTTCAGCTTGGGATCCAGGGCGTCGGTAAGCCCGTCACCCACCAGATTGAATGCCAGGGAAGCAAGCAGGATAAAGACACCCGGGAAAAACAGCAGATACGGTGAAGTAAACATATATTTCTGCGCACCGGAAAGCAGCGCGCCCCATTCCGGAGACGGAGGCTGGATTCCCATGCCGATAAAGCTTAAGCCTGCGGCCGATAAGATCATCCCGGAGATGCTCATCGTCGTATTAACAATGATAGGTCCCATGGCATTGGGAAGCACATAACGGAAAATAATACGGGCATTGGAGGTGCCATAAGACTTGGCGGCCCGGATATAATCCTGTTCCGCCACCGTCATGACAACCGACCGGATCAGCCTTACGTTTCCCGGAATGCAGGATATGGTAATTGCTATAATCAGATTCTTTAAGTTCGTTCCCAGTGCCGCCACCACGGCCAGGGACATGAGAATCGGCGGCACACAGATAAATACATCCATGATCCGGCAGATGGTGTTGTCGATCACCCCACCGAAATATCCCGCGCTGGCTCCCAGCACGGCGCCGATCACCAGTGCCATTAAGCTGGTTGAAACACCGATAAAGAGGGAGTATCTGGAACCGTGAACGACTCTTGCAAACAGATCTCGGCCGTATTCGTCCGTTCCGAAAAAATGGGATGCTCCCGGCATCAGAAGCCTTGCTCCTCCATCCTGTTCGATACACCTGGAGTAAGGGACAATGAGGTCGGCAAACACGGCAATCGCGACAATTACAATCAGGATCACCAGTCCCAGCATGGCAGCCTTATTTTTCTTAAACCGGTACCATACTTCGTTCCTGACGGCATTTTTTCGTTTTTTTTCCTTATCCACGGCTCTTACCTCCCTCCTGGTACTTGGCCTTGATTCTTGGATCAATGAAGGCATAGAGAACATCAACCAGAAGAATAATGAGGCTGAATAAGAAGGCCAGGAACAAGGTGGATCCCATGACCACAGGAATATCCTTCTGACGGATGGCCGTCGTAATTAAGGTTCCCATGCCCGGCATTGCAAACACGGTCTCGGCGATGATCGCACCGCCTAAGGAGGCGCCAAAGCTGGTCCCCAGCGTTGTAACGACCGGAAGGAGAGCATTTCTCAGCGCGTGGCGCATGATAATTCTCTTTTCTCCCGCTCCCTTGGCCCGGGCCGTCCGGATGTACTCCTGCCTCACCGTCTCAAGCATGGCGGACCTGGTGAGACGAAGCAGACTGGCCGCCGATCCTAAGGATATGGTAATGGTCGGCAGGATAAAATGCTTCAGTGTACCGGCTCCATAGGATGGCAGCAGCCCCAGATGAAGAGAAAACACCAGCATCAGCATGAGCCCCAGCCAGAAACCCGGTATGGAGGCAAACACCAGTGCCACGATCACACAGGTATGATCCAACACGGAATACTGTCTGACTGCTGATATAATCCCCAGCAGAATCCCGATAACCGCAGACAGGGACATGGAAAACACGGTCAGGAGCAGGGTGTTGGGAAATCTTGCAGCAATATCCTGAATCACCGGCTGGCGGCTCTGATAGGACACCCCCAGATTAAAGTGGAACAGGATATCCCCGATATAGCGGAAGAAACGGATCAGAAACGGCTTATCATACCCGAATTCCGCATTCAGCGCCGCGATATCCTCTTTCGACGCCGTAATTCCGAGGATAATGGAACCCGGATCTCCCGGTGTCATGGATAAGATGGAAAATACTAAAAATGCAACTCCCAGTAGAACAGGGATCATGTACAGAAGCCGCTTGGCCACGTATTTAGTCATGGAGAATTCTCCTCCTTCAACAGATAAAAGCCTTACCAGGCAAAATCATAGATGTAATATACTGCCTCATACGGAATCTCCGGGCATTTCAGGGAGGAGCTGTATGCGAACAGCGTAAGCGGATTAGCAAGCGGAATGTAGATGGCTTCTTCCTGCGCTTTCGTAAAGATCTGGTTAAAGAGTTCCGCACGTTCTTCCTTATTGTTGGAAACCCGTGTTTTGTCAAACAGAGCATCCATTTCCGCATCCGAATATCTGGCATTATTAGCCGTTCCGATGTAATCGCTGCCGAACGCCATCTCCATCATCTGGGTATCGCCCTCCAGCGTCATGTTCAGTGCGCTGATCGTATAGCTGCCGCTGGTCAGATCTCCAATATAAGAGTTGAATTCCTTGACCGATATCGTCGTCTCCATCCCGACTGCCTTTAAGTCATTCTGGATAACCGTGGCAAGATTGGAATACTTTTCAGCAACCAGCATCTCTCCCAGCTGGTACGGCGTCGCTATGCCAGCCTCTGCCAGCAGCTCTTTCGCCTTTTCCGGATTATACTCATACTTTGGCTGTTCTTCCGAGTAACCGAAGCGGTTGGCGGAACATAAGTTGGAATTTACCGCCGCCTCTCCGTCATAGCAGATCTGTACCAGATTCTCGCGGTTAATCGCATAATTCAGGGCCTGGCGCACTCTCACATCATCAAACGGGGCCTTTTCCAGATTCATGCAGACATAAGAGAAGCTGGAGGTAGGGATCTCAGCAATGGTTACGTTTTTGTCCGCCTTCAGCTGCGGAAGGCTCGCCGAATCAATTTCTGCAAAATCCACTTCGCCTGTCTGAATGGCGATCGCCATGGTAGACTGATCCGGAATCACTTCAAAGGTTACCTTTTTTATCGCGGCCTCCCCGCGGTAATAGCCATCATACGCTTCCAGCGTCACATTGCTTCCCTTGCTTCTTCCGGTAAACTTGTATGGACCGCTGCCTACCGGCTTATTGACAAAATCATCGGCCGACTGTTCAAAATAGGCTTCGGAGGCGATATGTACCGAGCACGCCCCTAAAAGAAACGGAGAATACGGATTTTCCAGATGGCAGACAACTGTATAATCATCCGGCGCCTCTGCACTGGCCAGACCTGTCACCTGGGAGTTCTGATACTGGGAGTTTTTGTACAGATTCAGGGAAAAAACCGCATCCTTTGCCGTAACAGGAGTGCCGTCGTGGAATGTGGCGTCCTGGCGCAGATGGAAGGTATAGGTCTTCCCGTCCCCGCTTATCTCATACGACTCAGCCAGACGCGGTTCCGGATCGTGCTCGCCATCCGGATTCATATACATCATGGTGTCATAGACCTGGTTTAAAACGGTAAGTTCCACCGTTGTCGAGTAATCGGAAGGATGAAGCGTGTCGATATCGGCGCCCATCGCCACCACCATTTCCGTCTTGCCGGAATCGGCTGCTCCCGTGCCGGAAGCTTCCGCTGAATGGTTCTCCGCAGTGTCTGCAGACCCGGAACCTCCGCAGGCGGTCAGTGACAGTGCCATCACCGCCGCCAGAATAACTGCCATACTCTTTTTCATAATTGTACTCCTCTCTCTACCAATGGATAAATTCTATTTCTTCCCTCTTCAGGAAGCCGGCTTCGCTGCAAAAGGCTCTGACCGTCTCCTCATCATATAGATTCGTGCCCTGAATGACCATCTGTACCTTTCTCACGCAGCCGATATCGGCAAGGGGATTGCCGTTTAATACCACCAGATCGGCATCCATTCCCTCACGGACACGGCCTTTCTTCTCTCCGATTCCGATATGTTCGGCCGGGTTTACCGTAGCCGCCTTCAGTGCCTCATACGGACTGCAGCCATAAAGTTCCACCAGCTTTTCCAGCTCATCCGCCATGGAAAAGCCAGGAATGATGCCCGGATAGGCACAGTCTGTTCCCGCCATAAACCGGTTCGAATATTCCATAAATGTCCGTCCTCTGCCGATTACCACACGGATATCAGGGCGGATGCCCTGGCCCCGGTAGCTCTCGATAATTTTCCGGTTTTTGCTCTCCCAGCTCTCCCGTTCGCACTCCGGAAGATTCTTAAAATGCGCCAGCTCCGGCAGTGTCTTACCATTCCAGACGTAATCCGGCAGTGTCTCGCATACGGTCTGGGTGGGCGTAAACCACATCCCGGATTCAGCCAGATAGCGGATATCCGCCTTGTGGGCCGGAAGAGAGCTGCTGTGCTCACAGCAGAAATAGCCTTCATCCGCCAGGACCTTATTATCCAGCTTTTTACTCATATGACCGCACACGGGCAGCCCCTGCTGTTTCGCCCGTTTCAATAGATACCGGTACAGCTCCGGCTCTATGGACGGATACGTCTTTAGCCATAGGAACCCATTTCCAATCGTATACTCAATGGCCCGTTCCACATCGGCTTCCGTCCGGATGATTTCATTCGTATTATCCGGTATGGTTTTATCTTCCCCGTCGCAGATTGGACCGCTGGAATAAATGTAAGGACCTGTCCGTCTTCCTGCCAGCGTCTCTGCGGCATATTCGGCATGGCGTTTATAGCCGCGCATGTTTCTGACGGAAGTAATTCCACAGGCCAGAAACAGCTTTCCCATATAATCGGCATCGTAATGACAGTGGCCGTCAATCAGGCCCGGTATCACATAGCGGCCCCTTATATCCAAAACCTCCGTGTCACACTCCGGCCAATCCGTCTGCTCCGATGTTCCCCGCTGTACCGCTTCGGCCAGATCCTTTCCGATTCTCTGTATTTTTCCATCCTTTATGAAAATATCCGTATCATAGGTTATGGTGCGGTCCTTCATCGCCAGGATGTTTCCATGTGTCAATATGTATTGTTTCACCCGGTACCTCCGTCACCTTCAGAAACTGAATTCGTATCTGGATACTGCAGTACACAGCCTGACTCCCGCTTCGATGTCATCCTTGGACGCCACACAGCTCTGGCAGTGGGGATATCTGGTCACGACGGCGATCCCGCCTGCTCTGGCACCCACGCCCGACATATTCATGCTGGAAGCGTCCGTGCCGCCTTTGTCAATCACCTCCGGCTGCCAGGGAATCTCATCACGCCCGCAGCACTCCTCCATGGCGGCAACCACTTCCTCGTCACAGATCACCGACGGATCCGCATACTTGATTGCAATTCCCTTTCCGACAGTATTGCTGCCCTCCAGATCACAGGGATAATCATGCGCCGGCGTGATGTCAACCGCGATTCCGATATCGGGACGGATCCGTTCCGCTGTCGGTTTGGAGCCTCTGCATCCCACCTCTTCCTGTACGGTAAATACGTAATAGATATCGTTGGGATACGTACCGTCATTCTCCTTTAATGCCTCTAAAAGCTGATAACAGCCGATCCGGTCATCTAAGGTTTTAGAACACACCAGATTATTCTGAAGATCCACATATTCGCCGTAATAGCCGCAGACGGAACCGACTTTGACGTATTTTAAGGCATCCTCCTTCGATTTTGCTCCGATATCAAGATAGAGTTTTCCTACATCGTTATGGGCATCCTCGATGGCTCCCATGCACCCAAAGACGCCGGTTACTCCATTGCGGAACCTCACTCTGGCATTATAGGCGGAAGCAGCCCAGTTCCAGCCTACGCTGCAGACGCGCAGCCGTCCATCCTCCTCAATCTTCTTTACCATAAAACCGATTTCGTCCATGTGGGCGGCAAACATGATCTTCTTGGACTTTGGTCCGCCCTGTCCCTTCTTAAAGACAATCAGATTCCCAATAGCGTCTGTCATCATATCGTCCGCATAGGCTGCGGCTTCCTTCGCAATCAGCTCTCTCACTTCTTTTTCATAACCGGCAATTCCCTGAGCCTGGCTCAGCTGTTTCAGCAATTCCTCATTTTTCATATGTTCTTCTCCCGTTCTCTGCTTTTTCGCTTTAACGCGTCAGATGATTGTTGTTTTAAGAATTGTACCATCTTCGTTTACATTTTGCAATATGCATTTTGCAAAATGTAAAATAATAAGGTTGACCTTCATTTTCTTCTGTTGTAATATGAATATATAATAAAGATTTTCATTCAGGAAGGGATCACACCATGGATTTAAATAAAACCACACTTTCCGGGCAGATATACGATATTCTCCGCCAGGATATTCTGACACAGCAAATCCGGCTCGGTGAGAAATTGACGCTGAAGCAGTTGCAGGAACGTTTTGGAGTCAGTTCCACCCCGATCCGCGAAGCACTGACCCGGCTTACTGAGGACGAACTGGTCGTCTCCTGTTCCAACATCGGAGTCAATGTCATAAGCATCGGGGAGCAGGACTTAAAAGAGCTCTATGAATTTATGGGGGATTTGGACGCCCTGGCCATTCTCTACACCTCCCGCTATCCCGATCAGAAAACGGTCGAAAAGGCACTGACGGAGAACATTCGTTACACGGAGGCAGTTCTTGAGAAGGAACATCTGTCGAGAGAAGAGACGGAGGCATGGACGGGATATTCCGATCATTTTCACCTGATTTTTTACGACTACTGCGCCAACAGCCGTCTCGCACGGGCCGCCGAAAAGCAGCGCAGCCAGCTGACTATTTTCTCCAACATGTATGAGACATCTCTGCAGCACCAGCGGGACATTGAACGCGGACATTTAAAGATTTATGAGGCTTATTTACAGAAGAATTATCAGCTGGCGGCAGATCTTATGAAAGAACATTTGAATACGTCTCTGGCGTATGCGGCGGAGTACTTAAAAAAGCTTGAGTCCGCTGATTAAGAGAAGAAGAAAACAGTATGGAAATAGAAAAACCAGGCAGCGCAGAATTGGTATGATTCTGCACTGCCTTTCTTTTATTGTGATCAGATTTTCCTCCGGTTCTCAGAGCTCTCCTGCATGCGCCCTCTTCAGCACCTCCGCCAGCCGTTCTTTTTCTTCCCTCTCCATCGGAGTCAGAGGAAGCCTGCAGAACTCATCACAGATTCCCAGAATAGAGAGCGCAGCTTTCACAGGAATCGGATTCACCTCCCAGAACATGGCCTCCATAACCTCCATCAGCTTCAGCTGCAGTTTTCTGCTCTCCTCTATTCTCCCCTCCAGAAACAGACGGCACATCTCATGCATCTCCCACGGCATGAGATTGGCCAGTACCGATATCACGCCCCTGCCTCCCAGCGCCATCACCGGAACAGTCAGATCGTCACTGCCCGAATAAATATCAAACCCATCCCCGCATAAAGCAGCGGTCTTCGCAAGCGCCGATAAGTCTCCGCCCGCCTCCTTGGTCCCCCTGATATTGGGATGGCCGGAAAGAATCTGATACGTTTCCGGCTGTATCGATACCCCCGTGCGGCTGGGAACATTGTACAGAAGAATGGGGATATCCACGCTGTCCCCCACTGCTGTAAAATGGCGTACCAGGCCTTCCTGGTTTGCTTTGTTGTAATAAGGCGTCACCTGTAAAAGCGCGTCCGCGCCCAGCCTCTGCGCCTCTTTCGACAGCTCCACGGCATGTCTTGTGCAGTTGCTCCCGGTACCGGCAATGACGGGGACCCGCCCATCCACGATCTTGATCACAGCCTCGATCACAGCAAGCTTTTCCCGGTCGTTCAGCGTCGCAGACTCGCCGGTTGTGCCATTTACCACTACTGCGTCGGTCTTCCCGGCCAGTACTCTGTCTGTCAGCCTTCTTAAGGCTGTAAAATCCAGGCCGCCGCCTGGCTTCATGGGAGTGACCAGTGCGGCGGCGCTTCCCTTAAAAATACTCTGTCTCATAATACCATTCTCCAACTCTTTCTTTATACCTAAAACTATGACAACCTTTTATCAATGGTACCTGTCACAATCCATTTTTTATTTTCATATAAAACAGGAGAACCCCATCTTTTCCGGCGGCACGCAAAACCTGCAGACCGCTGGAGGCTTTAAGGCGAAAGGAGCTTCTGCATGCATCAATTTCTGATCCTGGGCGGAGATCCCAGGCAGCTCTACCTGACCCGCCGGTTAAAAAAGGCCGGCCAAAAGACGCTTTTATACTATGACAATTCCACTCCCGCATTCTCACTCAGGGATGCAATGGAGACTTCCGATATTATTCTCTGCCCCGTACCATTTTCGAAGGACGGCCATACCATTTTCTCCGACAATCATTTGGAGGGGCTGGAGATCGACACCTTTCTGAACCATTTAACGAAAGGCCATACCCTGTTTGGCGGCAATATTCCGCCTTCCGTAAAGGCGCACTGCGAGTCCCGGAGGATTCCCTGCCATGATTTTATGCAGATGGAGACGGTCGCCTGCAAGAACAGCGCCGCCACCGCGGAAGGGGCTCTCGCAGAGGCAATCTCCTTAAGTTCCATTAACCTTTATAAAAGCCGGTGCCTCGTAACAGGCTGGGGCCGCTGTGCCCGCACACTGGCGGACCGGCTGAAGGGACTGGGCACTGCGGTTACCGTTGCCGCCAGAGACGAAAGACAGCTGGCTCATGCGGGCTGTCTCGGATACGATACTGTGCTGCTGGAGGATCTGGCCGGTGACATCGACCGGTTCGATTTTATCTTTAACACAATTCCCGCCATGGTCCTGGATTCCGTCCTTCTTGAAGCGGCAAAACAGGAAGCTGTCATTGTCGATATTGCCTCCTCCCCCGGAGGCGTGGATTTCGAAACCTGCAGACGCCTCGGTATTCCTGCCAAATTATGTCCCGGGCTGCCGGGCGTCTACGCCCCCATGTCCTCGGCCGAAATCCTCTATGAAGCTGTTATGGATCACCTGTAAGAAAGGAGTTTTACTATGGATTTAGCAGGCAAACACATTGGTCTGGCCATAACCGGATCATTCTGTACCTTTTCAAAAATAGAACAGGAAATAAAACGTCTTATTGAAACAGGGGCTATTCTCCACCCCATTTTCTCCGATCACGTTCAGACTACGGATTCCCGTTTCGGGGATACCGGAGAGTTTATCCGGAAAGTATCTGAAATGACCGGAAATGCACCGATTTTGAAAATCGAAGAGGCAGAACCCATCGGTCCCAAAGGGTATCTGGATGTTCTTCTCATTGCCCCATGCACCGGCAACACGCTGGCAAAACTGGCTTCCGGCATTACGGACACTCCCGTGCTCATGGCGGCAAAAGCCCATCTGCGCAATGGAAAACCGCTGGTCATTTCCGTCTCTACAAACGATGCGCTGGGAATGAACTTTAAAAATATCGGCGAGCTGTTTCACACCAAAAACATCTTCTTCGTTCCGTTTGGTCAGGACGATCCGGTTAAAAAGCCGTCCTCCATGATCGCGCGTACCGAACTGATTGAAGATACGCTTCGGGAAGCGCTGGAGAATCGGCAGATACAGCCGGTTATAAGGGGAGTATAACGCTTCCGGATCACAGCATGACCGATCCGGGCAGATCAATGAGGCCGAAAAGTGATGGGATCATCATCACCTTTCGGCCTCATCTTTCTAAAGGACTTAACTGCGCTCACCAGGGGAACTGTATTTTTTATATCCCGGATGTCTTCCGGTCACGTGATAGCCTTCCCGCATGGAGAGCAGGCTGTCAATATGATCCCTCCTGCTCATTCCGGCCGGTGTAGCCAGAAACGTTCCAGCAGGCAGTTTTACCGGTTCCTCCTCCGGTCCACCGTCCGGTTCAGCTTCTCCGACATCACAAGCAGGAGAACCGTCAGGATCAGTATGTAGAAAGGAAGGCTGCTGATATTTGTAATGGAGGCAAGGACTCCGAACAGTGGCGGCATAAATGTCGTTCCGATATAGGCGCTGGCCATCTGAACACCTATGACAGCCTGGGAATTTTCCCGTCCAAAGTTATAGGGAGTCGCATGGATGATCGCCGGATATACAGGGGCACAGCCGAACCCAATCACCACCAGACCGGCAAGCACCAGCATGTTGGTTTTTACCGGAGCCGCCACGAGAATCAGTCCCACCACAATCGTGGCAATACCGATGCGGATCAGCCCCCGGTCTCCAAGCCAGTCGGCTGCAAACCCGCCTAAAAAGCGTCCAAAGGTAATGCCGAAGAAAAACAGTGAGGAGTATCCCGCTGCCAGATTCACATCCATTCCCCGAACCTGCACCATATAGCTGCTTGCCCAGAGCATCATCGTCTGCTCCACGGCACAGTAGGAAAAAAATGCTGCCATCACCAAGGGAACACCCTTTAATCTTATGGTCTGCAATAGGCTGAGCGTCTTCCCGGAAGAGGGATTCTCCGAGATCCGTTTTTCTTCTTTCACCGCTGCAGCGTTCCGGGCGCCGTCTCCCTTTTCTCTGTTGGCCTGTTTCCAGAGGGGCAGACTGATGAAAAGTCCGGCTGTCAGAACGAACTGGATGATGGAAACCGCACGGTAACCGCTGTGCCAGCCATAACCGCCGGTCAGGCAGTATCTCATGATATAAGGACTGGCCGCGGCGCCCAGCCCCCAGAAGCAGTGCAGCCAGCTCATATGGCGTGAGGCATAGTGAAGCGCTACGTAGTTATTCAGTGCCGCGTCCACCGCTCCCGCACCAAGCCCGTACGGAACTGCCCACAGACACAAAAGAAGAAAGGAACCGGATACTGAGAAACCGAATAAAGCGACCGCCGTCATCAGCACACTGACCGCCGTCACCAGGCCAGCTCCAAGTTTTTTCGTAAGACGGTCGGAAAGAAGGCTGGAAACAACGGTACCAGCCGCAATCACCATCGTGATCATCCCTGCATAGGAAACGGGCACATTCAGCTCCGTGTGCATAACAGGCCAGGCCGAACCTACCAGGGAATCCGGAAGGCCCAGACTGATAAAGGCCATATAAATAATAACAAGTAAAAATGAATACATAATCTCCCCTTCTGCCGTACTCTATGATATCAAACCCATGCAGCGTCCCATCACCTCAAGCATCTGATCCACCTGAATCGGCTTCGACAGATGACCGTTCATGCCGCTGGCCAGCGATTTTTTCGTATCCTCGTCAAAGGCGTTTGCCGTCAGGGCGATGATGGGAATTGTGCGGGCATCCGGATGTCCGGAGGTCCGGATTCGTCTGGCTGATTCCAGTCCATCCATGACAGGCATGCGGATATCCATCAAAACCACATCAAACCAGCCAGGCTCTTTCCCGCAGTACAGATCAAGTGCTTCCTGCCCATCCACCGCACAGGTCACGGTGAAACCGTTCATCTCCAGAATGGTCTGCGCAATCTCCCGGTTCAGTTCATTATCCTCGGCCAGCAGAACACGCCGTCCCTTAAAATCCGGAATACTGGCCTCCTGTTCCGCTGACAGACTTTCTTCTGTATTCTCGCAGGCATATTCCAGACTCAGGGTAAAGAAGAACTCCGATCCCTGATCCGGTTCGCTGCGCACCTCCAGCGTACCTCCCATCATCTGCACCAGGCGGCTGGATATGGACAGTCCCAGTCCCGTGCCTCCATGGCGTGAGGCAGTAAGTGCATCCGCCTGCTCGAAGGCATTGAAGATTCTCCGCAATGCGGCCGGCTCGATGCCGATTCCCGTATCCGTGACGGAAAAACGGATCAATGCCCTGGGCTCTTCCTCCAGCACATTCGCAGAGACTGCAACGCGGCCGGTCTCCGTAAATTTGATAGCATTTCCAATAATATTAACCAGAATCTGGTTCAGCCGCAGACTGTCTGCCCGCAGAAGCCTTTTTTTCCTGTAATCATTGTCAAAGGTCAGAACCAGGTTCTTCGCCTCGGCCTGGACGCGGAATAAGGACTCCAGATTGGAGAGCTGCTGTTCCAAATCCATCGCTTCATAGTTTAGCTCCATTTTGCCGCTCTCAATCCGGGACATATCGAGAATATCATTAATCAGTTCCAGCAGATAGGTATTGGCTGATTCAATCTTCTCCAGGCAGTCCAGCGTCTTCTCCCTGTCATCCAGCACACTCTTGGCGATCATGGTCATACCGCTTATGGCATTCATTGGAGTGCGGATCTCGTGGGACATGCGGGACAGGAAATCCGTTTTTGCCTGGCTCACTGCATCCGCCTTTGATTTCATAATAAAAGAGGGGACTATCTTCACCAGCTCTTTCAACAGCTTCCGCTGTTCCCCGGTCCACTGATAATTCTCCTGATCGATCTCAAAGCTCATGGAACCCACATATTCCCCGTAATTCCAGATCGCGGCATGAAGACAGGAGGCAATATGGGAGATTCCGTCCCTCACGTTATGGTCGGCCAGGCCATCCTCATCATACATATTGGCGCAGATTTCAAAATCTTCCTCCGAAGCATAGAAATCCTGTCCCAGCTGCAGATCCGCGTGGTGACGCGCCCACTGATAGGAAAAATGGTAGGACAGAAAAGCTTTGTCCGCCTCAATAATCGACACCCGGTCGAAATGGTACTTCTTTCCAATACGGGAAAGCAGCAGGAACACGGCGTCGTTGATATTTTTCGACCGTCCCAAAAGCTCCAGCGCAAAGGAAACCAGATCCTTTTCCGGATGCAGTATCTCCCGGTCAACCGTGTTTACCTGGAATTCCTCCGGGTACATCTGCGTAAGGAACACCCCTACCTCTCTGGAGGTGTCGAGATAGCAGGCAGCATTGCCTCTGCCGTGATCCTTAACGTATTTTAAGGTGCTCTCGGCACAGCAGTAGAGCGCATTATATTCGTCTGTCACTTCGGTGCTGCACATTCCGATGCTGGCTGCGACCTGGATGTCTTTTTCCGTGTTGAGAATAATATTTCTTATCATGGCGGCTATGCGCGGGCCGATGATGCCAGCCTCCCGTTTGTTGCAGTTTTTTAGGAAAAGCATAAATTCATCTCCGCCCAGGCGAATCGGAATGCTCTCCTTTTCCGTTATCTGCCGGAGAACATCCGCTACCTCCTGCAGAACCGCATCTGCAAAGACATTGCCCTCCTTCTGGTTGATATCCTCAAAATCATCCATGTCCAGAAGCATCATGACGCCGTGTTCTCCCGGCGCCCTTTCACAGGCAAGGTACTCCTGAATCATGCGGATTCCGCTCTCCTTGTTGTAAAGGCCGGTCAGGCTGTCACGGGACCTGGCCTCCTCCAAAGCCACCTCCATCTCCTTCTCCCGGGTAATGTCTTCCACAATACCAATGACAAACTGCGGTTTTCCCTCTTCGTCGCTGAGAATGACGGACATGGTCTGACGGCTCCAGTAACTGCGGCTTTTTCCGCGGAATTCGCAGGTGGCGGTTCTCTCTCCGCTGTGAATCTGTTCGTACATCGCATAGAAAGCCGGATAATACGCTTCATCTACCTCTTCCTCTGCAAACCCAAACGGCATGTTGTCATACCGGCTCCGGCAGTGATAGACTTTACAGGTCCGTTCCGGGACCTGACATTCGCCGGTCTGTGGATAGTAGTAAAACTCACAGGTCATCGTATGCTCAAGGGCCCGATGGATGATCTCATTACTGGCCTCCACCTGTCTTGTAAGGCGCTGTTCGTTCAATTCTGCCCTCTTCCGCTCATTGATATCGATAAAAACGCTCTGAATGATCTGTTCCCCGTCACTGTCCAGAAGGACCTCAGCCGTACCGATGATCCAGCAGGGAAGCCCATCCTTCCTGAGCAGACGGTACTCAAAATCAGATTTATCTCCATTCTCGCGCAGTGTCCCAATCTCTTTTAAAATGCTCTCCCTGTCTTCCTCCGCGATCAGCAGGGGCATATTCCAGTCCTTTTTCTGCCAGAATTCTTCCGGTTCATAGCCAAATATACGGATCGCCTCACGGTTGGCATTTTTAAACACAACTCCCATGTCTGTTAAGCGGTACTGTACAATGCCGCAAAGCATTGACTGGAACAGATGGTCGTACTGTTTCGCCTGCCTCGCCTGCTCTTCTGCCTGGCATTTCAAATGCTCTCTCGCTTCCACTTCTCCTGAAACATCCCTGACCACACAGATGCAGACTGCCCGGCCATCTACAGACTCTCCTCTTTTTCCCAGGGCGCTGACCCAGATATAGCTTCCGTCTTTCTTTAAGATCCGGCAGTAATCCGTATAATCACTGCTCTCATCAAGCGCTTCCTCAAAAATATGTACCGCAGCTTCCCGGTCATCCGGATGCACACAGTTTATAATCATGCCCTCTGTCGCATTCACAAATTCGTCATAGGAATAGCCCAGATATGACAGCATAAAATCGTTGATATAGTAAAGAGGGAGCCCTGGCTCCAGGTAGCCGCCCATAATTCCGCCGGGAATACTTTTCCCCATGATATCCAGCGCCTTTGTTCCAAGCTGACGTTCCAGCTCATACCGATCCAGCGTGGATTCCGGAAAATATTCGCCCTCCTCCTGTCGGCTTTCAGGCGTCGATGCGTGAATCGAAGCGATTCTGCAGACTCCATCCTCACCCTCAACGCAGGCGGCGCTCACCCGGAACCAGATCGCGTCCGCTTCGTCCCCGGGCGGATATACATTAGCCGTAAGAAGAACGACGGCACACCGATCGGAAACAACCATTTCATCGAAGCTGTCATACTCTATTCCAAACGGTTCCGGCATCTGGGAAAATTCTGTAACCAGTGCCTGTTTTGCCTGGTTCCGTCCCACTGTCAGTTCAGACTTTCCGGTTCCCACCCAATGCACGGTATCTGTCACACAGTTCAGCGTGTCCTCTGCATTCCGCCGAATCAGATATGCATCAAAAAAAGAACGGACCGTTCTTCCAGCCTCGCCCGGTTGTATCATAATTCCACCTCTTTCTATCCTTTATCTATCACAAAAGTTTGTTTCCGGCAATTCAGCCCTCCGCTTCCAGTGCGGGGGATTTTTGCTTCTTTTGTTAAATTATAAAGCAGAACAGACAAAAACTCAATCAAAAAGTCAGACAATTATTCGTAATCAAAAATAATCGTCGTTTGACAGCAGACAGAACCGTCAGCTATCAGTCCAGACGCCGCGCAATCTCCCTCATATGCCTTCCATCCGTTCCGCAGCACCCGCCAAATATTTTGAGACAGCAAATATCCTTAAGCGCCATCATATCTTCCGCCAGCGCCTCAGGCTCAGAGGTTACCAGTTCTGCAGCATTATCCAGTTCCTCATATGACAACTGCGCCGTATTCGCCTGTATTCCCAGAAAGCGCCGTTTCAACAGTTCCTTGTCCTGGAACGGCTGTGACAGCGCCTCGTATGCAATCCGCGGATGGACACAGTTAGTCATATAACAGACCGGCGGATCAGATACCCGGTTATCGATATACGTGATTGCATCGCAAATAGGAGTCCCGTCGATCAGCGTTCCACTTCTCTGAATTGTGAAGCTGACGATATAAGGAATTCCTGTTTCAGCCATGGCCCAGGCCATCCCGGCCGCCTCGGGCAGCGTCGGGATCAAGGCCGCATAGAGAAAGTCAACGCCTGCCTCGTTAAACTGATCCAGTTCCCATCTGTGGAACATTCTGGACTCGTTTTCTCCCAGAGCGCCTCTGCCTGTATACGCGTCTCCCCGGCTGCCAATCATACCTCCCGCATACATCTCTGCCCTGCATTCTCTTTTTATTCTTTGAAGGAAGCTGACATTATCCCCAATCACGCCCTCATCCGATCTGCTCCTTACACGCTCCTGATTGACTCTGCGTGTGGGCGTCACTGCCAGAAACGGAAGCTGGTATCTATCCGCTATGGCGCCATATTCCAGCCAGAGTTCTTTCAGCGCATTCCTTCCTTTCAGGCTGTACACATGCTTCGCCAGAGCAAGGCTTTTATCCGGCATCAGGCCATACTCCCGCTTCAGCCGTTCACCCAGAGCGCCCTCCATCAGAAAGGCCTGATGGTGATAAAAAGAAGTTTTAAAGTCCATACTATTTCCTCCCGTATTTCCTGATCTGCCAAATCTGGAACCCTTACCAGACTATTTTATTTCGTCAGAAAAAAATCTGCAAACAGGCAATAAAGACAGGACAGGAATCAGTTATAGATTCCCGGCCCATCTTCATTGCCTGCTTGATCATTTAAACTTATTCTACCATATTCTTACAAAAAGTCAAAGCCAGGTATCTCTCGTAATCAATGAGTGTCTCTCAATACACCCCCAAAAAACGAATTACCGGGGCAACCCGGCTCTTGAGAATCTCCAGCCGGATTTCTTTCGTCATGACAGGTTCAAACACCGCATTTTTCCGGTATCCGACCGTTTTCCCTTCATAGAGTATGCGGCTCACTCCATCGTCAACGCTGAGAATGCGGAACGTTTCAATCCGCTGGCTGAACCTGATCTCCTCCTTGATTACCACCATGGATACGTTAACCGGTTCCTTCCAGCTCAGACGAATCTCACAGCTTCTGACGCCGTCGGGAGTCTTATAGCATCCATCATCATCCCTCCTGATATTGGCTGCGGCGTAACCAACCTGGGACCCGGTGGCAGTCATCTCTGCATCTTCGGCCAGATTATGAGCCTCACGCCTTCTCAAGTACGCCCCCAGTTCTCTCAGCCTTTCGGCGTCACGCTCATGGATCAGCCCCTCCTTTGTCGGCGGGATATTCAGAAGCATCGTACTGTTGCCTCCCACGGAACGGTCGTAGATGGATACCAGATTTTCCAGACTTCTCACCTGATCGTCCTCAGAGGCGTGATAAAACCAGCCCGGTCTTATGGAAAAATTCACCTCGGTGGGATACCACACCAGATCTGTCTCTCCCTCCAGTACCTCCCGGCTCCCCAGATCCTGGTCGCTGCTGGAGAGCGTCCTCTGACGAAACTCTGTCTCATCACTCTGCTGGCTGTTTTCCTTTATCTTTTCCTTGTCCTGCAAACGGGCCGGCACCACGCTCCACTCCTGCTCCCTGGTGTCTCCGGCTTCGTTGCCGCACCAGCGCACATCAGGGCCGCAGACAGAGATGCAGGCGTCCGGCTGCAGACGCCTGATCACCTCATAGTAACGGTCCCAGTCGTACCTCTGAACCCTTCCATCGGCGCCTTCGCCGCATGCGCCGTCAAACCAGACACAGAAAATATCGCCGTATCCTGTCAGCAGTTCCGTCAGCTGTCCCACAAAGTAATCGTCGTATTCGTTTCCTTTTCCATAGCATGGTTCATGGCGGTCCCAGGGCGACAAGTAGATACCAAACTTTAACCCGTGTGCCCGGAGAGCCTCCGATACCTCCCGCACCACATCGCCCTTTCCACCACGGAAAGGACTTGCAGCCACTGTATGGTCCGTATATTTACTGGGCCAGAGGCAGAAGCCATCGTGATGCTTACAGGTGAGAATCGCACCTTTCATACCGGAAGACGCCAGAGCGTTGGCCCACTGGTCTGCATCAAACCTCTCCGGGCAAAAGATCGAAGGCGATTCCGTTCCGTCCCCCCACTCCCTGTCTGTAAACGTATTTACAGTAAAATGGAGAAAACCGTAAAATTCCAGCTTCTGATGATTTCTCTGCCGCTCGGAAGGCACCACCTCAATCAGCCTTTTTTCCTGTTCATCGATTACCAATACCGTTCCCAATCCTTTCTCATTCTCATAAGTGCTTCCATATAGAAGTAATCCCCCCACAGGTTACACTCGTCGACTCCCGACTCATGGACTCCATTCTCCTCTGACCGTTTGGCATACGTTCCATGAAGCAGAATTCCGGCTCCCGGCGCACCTTCTCTTAAGAGGCACCGGTCCGTCAAGGCCTTCATCAGTTTAGCAGCCATGGACGTAAGCAGTTTTGCCTTTTTCTGATCCACACACCTGGCCATTTCCAGGAGACCGCAGGCAGCAATCGCCGCAGCGGAGGAATCTCTCGGTTCCCCGCTTCCGTCATGAAAATCGAAATCCCAGTAGGGAATTAAATCAGAAGGAAGATGTTCCATAAAACAGGCTGTCACACCATCAAAGAGTCTTTCATATTCCGGATCGTGAAAATATCCATAACTTAAAGCAGTTCCATAGATCCCCCACGCCTGGCCTCTGGCCCAGATGGAGCCGTTTCGGTTTCCCTGCTGCGTGATTCCCTTCACAGGCGCTCCCGTCTCCGGATCAAAGTAGTAGGTATGGTACGTGGAATAATCCTCCCGCACCACACAGGCCATGGCCGTTCTGATATGGCGTTTTGCCTTCTCACGGTAAACAGGATTACCCGTTACCTCTGACGCCCAGAACAGAAGGGGCATATTGAGCAGGCAGTCGATAATCAAACGGTATTCCTTCGGATCGCCCACAGTCCCCCACGCCTGGAAGAATCCGCCTTTCTCCTGGAATCTTCCCATCAGATTGTCCGCCGCCGCCAGAGCCGTGCGTCTGGCCTGGCTGACCGCGGCTTCCTCCGCCTCTTCCCCCTTTAACAGACGCCATGCCGCCACGCAGGACGGGCTGAATAAAAATCCCATATCATGGTGATCCACCACCACCCGTTCCTTCATGCGCCGTTCAAAGTCTGCCACTGAAGCCAGCGCCTCCCGCTTAAAAGCAGGGTCTTTCGTCTCCTCGTAAGAAAGCCACAGCTCGCCGGTCCAGAATCCGTCGGTCCAGTCGTCATTTGCTGTCTTTGGATAGATCCCATCCACACTGGCCGCTGCCGGAAAGCTCCTGCCAAAATAAGCCATATTCCGCCTTACAGTTTCCACACAGACGGCAAAGGCCTCTTCTGCCTCTCTGTCATTTAACTCCGGCGCAGCTGACAGCCAGTTTTTCCTTACATACAATTCTTTATCCATATATTCTCCTTACAGCCTGCTCACAGTCATAAACCGGACAGCCTGCAGCCTGCCGTCTTCCGGCTGACTGCAGGCTGCTTTTCATTCTGTCCGTTCAAACATTCCGCTCATATTCAGGCTTCAAACCACAGAATGTCATTCGCCTTTAAGCTCATGGCCTCAGCCTTTCCCTCTCCATTGTAAATGACTGTCTCCTGCGGCTCATACGTATTATTGACAACGCAGTATTTGCCTGTAGCCGGATAATAATTCACTTCCACGTTGAAATTGTCACTGTACCATTTCTTCATCTCCTGCTCTCTGCCGGCCGCCCAGAAAATAGCGCGGTACAGCATTCTGGAGTTCTCGAAGGAATACGGAATTCCGCTTAAGTATACGCTTCTTCCCTTTCCAAACTCATGAACCGCCATCTGAACGTCCTGACCAATGCTTCGTAAGATCTTCGCATCCGGAAGAGCGTAGATGTTCTTCATGCCCTCGCCGAACTGAATCTCCTCACCGCTGTCCTCGGTGATGAAATGGCTGTGGGGCTCCCAGTTGTACTTGTCTGTGGAAAGGCTGAAGCCCACTTCCTTATCCACGCCCAGGACACTGGCCAGTGCAAAATAGCGTCCCTCGTGCTGACAGGCAGACGGCTCACCCACACCAATGAACCCGCCGCCCTCTGCCACGAATTCCTTTACCGCGCAGGAAACTGCCGGATTCAGCCAGTAGCTGCCGCCGCTGGGAGCCGTATATGCATCGCCCACGTTGATCACTACACTGCATTCCTTTAAGACAGACGGATTTTCGATTACATCGTCAAAGCTGATAAATTTCACATCAAAGGGCATGCCGCTCAAACCTTCCAGTACACCCGCGTAAGAATACGTCTGTTTGTAATCAATGGCATGGGCTACCATATGGGTGCCCCAGGAGCGGAGTTTTCCCCAGCTGTTCAAGACGCCTACCGTGAAGTGGTTATATGGAGTCTGGCCTCCCACATTTTCATAGAGCAGACGGAATTCATCACAGATTTCCTCGATATACTGGATAAAATCCGGGAACTGAAGCGCCAGCTTTAAATAACCGCCGTAACCGATCCGGTCGATTGGCTTGCGTAAGATGGCGCGTCTGGCAGTGACCCAGTTGACCTTCGCCTCCCTGATGGGATCTCCTCCCTCATGAAATACATCCGGGAAGAAATACGGCAGGAATCTGCCTTCCGTATACTTCACACCCGGGATATCGGAGATAAGGCGGAGTGTGGTTCCGTTCCCTACGGAGCCAACCACTGCGTCCAGGCCGACTTCCTTAAAATACTCCCCGAACGGTTCGGTTCCGATCCAGTGGTCCCCTAAAAACATCATGGCCTCCCTGCCGTTTTCGTGGCAGATATCCACTAAGACCTTCATCAGCTTCGCAACCTCGCGCTGCTGGAACTTTTGAAAATCCTTAAATTCCTTAGACGGAACGCGGTTCGTGTTATTGTGGTAGCCCTGGTCGATGATATACTCCGGACGGAACCGGTACCCTGCCTCCTTCTCAAACTGCTCCAGGATATAGGGGCTTACACTGGCACTGTAACCGAACCAGTCTACGAACTTTTCCTTTGCATACTCGTTAAATACCAGGGTAAACTGGTGGAAAAAGGTAGTAAAACGCACGACATCCGTATCCGGGTTTTCCACCATCCAGTTTTTCAGCCTGTCAATGACGTGCTGCTGCGTCTTCGGCTGTCTCACGTCAAATGTAATCTGGTGCTCCACATTTTCCCAGCTGTTGGTAATAAAATTATACATATGTACCGGGTCCCAGATGATGAAGGCCAGGAAGCTGACCGTATAATCGTGGTAACGCTCCGGCTGTGCCACAATAACCTCTCTGGCCGCCTCGTCGTAACTCCACTCATCCGGCGCCACTACCTCTCCGGTCGTGCGGTCAACCACCTCCCACCAGCGTTTGATGTCATCGATGGTATTGGGCTTTAACTGCTGATCGTATAAATGCTTCATCACCGGAATGCGAAGCTCTCCCGCTCCCATCGCCGTATAGAACTCTGTCATCAGATACATCTGCTGCACTTCATCCGGATTGGCCTCTGCCCACGGATTATCTTTTCTTGTCGTGTAGTAGGTAGAGTAGATTTTTACCGGCATGGACTTTAATTCGTCCGGCATGCTGGTGCCGTCGCAGTCACGGAGAGCATCAGCTCCCCAGCGTTTTACGATTTCTTTCGTTTCTTCAATCATATCCACATCAGTGGGTACGGTTACCCGTCCATATTTTTCACTCATTGCTGCTTCTCCTCATAATTCGTCGTTGTTTTCAGTCATTGCCTCATACCGCTTACAGTACACGCATATCATACTCACGGAGCACCGGTTCTTTTCCATTCAGCTCATAAGCGTTGGAATCCGCGTGGAGGCCTCTTCCATCCTGGCAGGTTACCCGGATATACGTCTCATCTCCCGTTAGCGCAAAAGAAGCTTCTGTAACCGTCTCTCCCGGGCCGGCCACTTTCTTAAGGCAGTTGCGGCCTTCCATCAGCACATAGATTTTCTCCACCGGACTGGTTTTCACAGTCAGAACGCAGTCTTCCACATACAGCTCCTTAATCTCCGGTCCCATAGAGCTGTAAAAACTGCCCTTTAAGAGAGCAGCCACGATGCTGTCATACGTCAGCTTTTCCGCCTTAATCATGGTAAACCCGCCAAAGGAATCACAGAGCGGATCTCCGAACGGATAAGAGTTATGATTGTCATCCGTGGAAACGCAGAACAGCCGGTTGCCCAAACGCAGCATCTCGTCGTAGCTCTGCGGGTTATAGCCATACAGCCCATCGTGCTCACATCCGTAATTATAGATCTCCATTCCCCAGAAACCGCGGAGATTCTTGTAATCGTCGTAATTTTGAAGGGACCAGTAAGGATGATTGTAGCAGGCGAAAAATCCATACGCCTTCATCTGATCAATATATTCATTGATATAGTGGTAATCCCCATAGCGGCGCTCCGGAAGGGGGATCTGTTTTTTCTCTTCTGAGAATTCCTCCGGCTTCGCATCGTACAAATTAATATGATACGTCTTCACCCTGGAAAAATCCCCCGGCACTTGAAAGTGCTCGTTGATGTCCACCTCGCAGGCGGCCAGCGCCACGAAATGATCATCCATCAGTTCCCTGTGCCACTGATACTTCCGGTGATCCGTGTAAGCTACTACGGAATACCCCGCTTCCATGTATGCCTTTTTAACCTCTTCCGGCGTCAGGCGGCCATCGGAATGGATGGTATGACAGTGAAGGTTTGCCTTATAAAAGGTCCCTGTTTCCGGTATTAAATAAATTTTGTTTGACATTTTATACTCCCTCCAGGATGTGAAATTTCTAAATCTGCAGAATTTTCTTCCGGTAAGCAATCCATCTCCGGACAATCAGGAAGCAGATCACCGCCGAAGCCGCCGCCATCAGAAACCAGATCACGATGGTGGCATTCCATCCCAGGGCCACCGACAGCGCCCCGATCCCGTAAGTGGAGACGGCGCCGCCTGCATAGACCGAGGAATTTAAGAGGCCCGATACGGAAGAAGCTCTTCCGATCACGCCGAAATACGACGGAAGCACCGCAATCAGCATGGTGTTGACCGCCATCATCGCCGTCGTCGCCACAGCCAGCATCAGAAAGGATACCGCCATGCTCTGCCCCGACGTGAGCCGCAGCATCAGGATGGCCGCTGCGCTGACCACGAAAAATGCTCCCGCAGTCCGCACCTCATCCCGGAACCAGTGAATATTGGCAAACGATGCCAGATAGACTCCCAGCAGGTTGAAAACCGGAATCACCATGGTGCTGGTAATGGCCAGAATGGCACTCACGCCATAAGTCTCACTGATATAAGTCGGCACCCATGTGGTAACTCCGTCCTTTAATGCCCCCTGGACGAAGAGAGCCATCATCAGAAAAAGAAAGCCTGACTGGATCAGAAGGCTCTTCCAGCTGACGGACGCATTCACGGAAGCTGCCGCAAAAGGCTTCTTCTCTGCCGCCCCGTCCGGCCTGTCCGAGGTCCCGGCTTCCCCGGATTCCACCGCGTACCGTTCCACCCGGTTCATGCCCAGGAGCCAGAATACTGAGACCGCCAGCAGCGCCGAACCCGCCAGAACGAACATGGCTCTCCAGCCCGACAGCCATATCACAAGCGCCGTCAGGCCGTAGGCCGCCATGGTTCCCACGGGGACGGAGCTGTTGAGAGATACGCACGCCTTCATCCTCGTCTCCGTCTCATAATACTCATACATCAGCCGGATCATGGGCGACCAGATAAACGCCTGAACCAGGCCGTTTACACACCAGACCGCCGCCATCATCCCCGGGGCTTTCACCCCTGCCATAGCCAGGTTGCAGAGACCTGACACCAGAAGACCGGTGAAGACCATTTTCTTCGGCGCCAGGCGGTCTCCTAAGAAGCCGCTGACGAACTGCCCCGCTCCATAGGCAAAAAAGAATGCAGTTCCGATCATTCCGGCCTGGCCCTTGGAAAATCCCTCCGATGTAATGATCTCTGTCAGACTGGCTGAATAGTTCAGCCTTCCAATATATGTAGAAAAATAAACAATCCAGCACAGCCAGAACAGAAGCCTCACCATTTTTTTGTCTGTTATCTTGTAAAATCGAAGCCCCACGCTGCTGACCTATTCCCTTCTTTTTTTCCTAACCCTTTACCGCAGAGGAATTGACGCCCTCCACGAAATATTTCTGCGAGAATAAGAACAGCACCAGGACCGGCATCAGAACCAGCGTCGCCGCAGACATCTGAAGCGCCGGATCCGTCACCGTACCTTCCGTAAACAGCTTAATACCGACAGACAGCATCTGCTTCTCCAGGCTGGAGATGAAGATGTAAGGCCCCATATAGTCGTTCCAGGACCATACGAATGTAAACAGAATCAGCGTCACGATGGACGGCTTTGCCAACGGCAGAATAATCCTTGAGTAGATCTTAAAGTGGTTGCAGCCGTCGATGCGGGCCGCCTCACTGATCTCCTCCGGAATGCCGATGAATGCCTGACGCATCATGAATACAAAGTAGATATCGAAGGTAGCCGGCAGTACCAGAGACCACATGGTATCCAGAATATGGATCTGCTTAAATATAACATACCTCGGAATCAGCATAATGTCACTGGGAATCATCAAAGAAGTCAGGAGAACCAGGAAAATTCCGTCTCTTCCTTTAAAGTTGATCTTGGAAAACGCGTAAGCCGTGATGGAAACCACGAAAACCTTAATGACAATGGTGGTAACCGTCATCACGATGGTATTAATGTACCACTGCCCGAAATCATAGTACGGATCACCGAACAAATCCGAATAGTTGGACAGGATGATCTGATCGGGAATCAGCTGAAGCGGCTTCGTGAGCACGTCACCCGATATCTTGAAGGACGATGACACCATGAATAAAAACGGGTAGATGCAGACAAGGCCGATGGCAATCAGAACAATCGTCCAGCCCCATGACATCTTTTTATCTTTCTTAAGCATAGCTCTTCCTCCTTAATAGTTGACCCATTTTTGCTGTCCGCGCCACTGGATCAGAGTGATGATCAGAACGATGATAAACATCACGAGAGCCTGGGCACTGGCGTAGCCTGTCTGGTAGTTGGTAAATGCGGTACGGATAATATTGATGGACATAACCGTGGTAGCCTGTCCCGGGCCGCCTCCGGTCAGAGCCTGGATGGTGGTAAAGTTCTGCAGGGATGTGATCACCGAACTGATCATTAAGAAAAATGTGGTCGGTGAAATCATCGGGATCACAATATTCTTAATTCTCTGCCACTTGCTGGCCCCGTCGATCTGAGCGGCCTCTAATAAATCCGCAGAGACGTTTTGAAGCGCTGCTAAATACGTAATAAAGTTAAGTCCGATGCCTTTCCACACGGCGATGCAGACAACCGTCGGAAGCGCGGTATTAAGACCGTACAGCAGATACGGCGGATTCTCGCTGCCGAGGGCAGACAGAATGTAGACAACCGGACCGTCCGGACCGAGCAGCAGCTTGAATACAACAGCCACCGCCACCATATTGGATACGTAGGGAAGGAAGAACATGGAACGGACCAGATTCTTACAGTGGATTCCCTTATTTACCATGTATGCGATGAAAAAGCCGCATACCATGATTAACGGCACATACATCAGGGAGTAAAGCCCGGTACGGCCTAATGCCTTCATGGTATCCACATCCGAAAACATGCGGACAAAATTGCTGAGCCCCACAAAGGACGCGTCTTCCAGCTTGCTGATATAGCGGACATTGGTAAAACCAAGAATCACCGCAATCAGAAACGGCAGCCCCTGGAATATAATGTAGCCGATCAGGTAGGGAGCAATAAAAAGGGCCCCCGTAAGATTCTCCTTTTTCTGAGCAATGGAGGATTTCATTTTCACTTTTGCATTACCATTACTTTTCATAAATACACCTCTTTTTTCGTGTAAATGCGGTTGAGTGAGCGCAAAAAGGGCAGCCCCTAAGGTTTCCCGAATGGACTGCCCGTCAGGTCAGACTACATTACTGCTTATCTTCTTCGATCGCTCTGTTTGCCTTATCCTGAATCTTGGTCACTGCGTCATCGATGCTCTCAGCTCCCTGGCCGTAAAGCTGGCCTTCTTCGATAATAGCCTGGGAGATCGCTGCGTCGCCGTAGCCAATGATTTTTTCAGAAAGTGCCTTGCGGCCGCTGTCAAACCATGCTGTCTTGAAGTCTTCTACAGTGAGTCCGTCAAATTCAAATGGCTTGGCCAGTGAGTTCTCCACGTACTCATTGATTTCTTCGTCTGTCAAGTCGATTCTTGCAGGTACACGGCCCATGCCCAGTGTATACTGGTTCTCAGCCATGCAGGCTGCCGCTGCGAATGCCGCGTCTTTGTTCTTGCTGGTGGACGGTACTGCGTAGCAGCCCGGCACTGTCAGTGTGGACGGATCGGTTCCCTCCGGATAAGGCATCGGAAGCAGGCCGACCTTCCAGTCTCTCGGGTACTTGTCAAACTGATTTAAGATGGAAGTTACCCAGCCGCCGCACATGAACATACCGTATTTTCCGGTCGATGCAAATGCGTTCCACGGTGTGTTGGAAGCCTTGAATTCCAGAATCGAAGGCTGAATCTTTTCTGTGTTGCCCAGGCCGTAGAAGAACTCTAAGCTCTCTTTAAACAGCGGATCGTCAAAGTTGGCTGTTCCGTCGGCCTTATATGGCTCCCAGCCCTTCTGTAATGCGTACATATAGTTGTAGCAGTCATAGTCCAGCATTAAGGAACCGTAGATTCCCTTGGAGGTATCTGTTACCTTCTTTGCTGTTTCGATGTATTTTTCCCATGTCCAGCCGTCTGCTGTCGGGTAGTCAACTCCTGCGTCATCGAAGATCTGCTTGTTGTATAACGTGATCCAGATATCAGAAAATGCCGGAAGGCCGTATACGTCTCCGTCAAACTCCGGAACGTAATCGCCAAAGGTTCCTGCGATATCGTAGCCCGCTTTCTCAGCGAGAGCGTTCATCGGCTCTAAGACACCGGCATTGTAGAATGCCTTTAAGCCCGGCTTTGTATTGTAGATTAAGTCGATCTCATCACCAGCCATTAAGCTGACCAGGGTTTTGTCCACTTCACCGGCTTTCGTATTCGGAATCACGTAGAATTCAATATTGATGCCTGTTTTTTCCTTCACCAGATCAAGTAACTTCTGGTTTTCTTCTCCGGTACTGGCCGTCTGTGTGGTTGCATACTTTAAGGTAACACCCTCGAACGGCTTGTCGGAAGCCGCCGCACCTTCTGTTGTCTCACCCTCTGCTGCGGTTTCGCCCTCTGCTTTTGTGGTGGTTTCTGCTGCTGCGGTTGTGGCTGTATCCGCCGGTTCCGCCTTTTTTGAAGAGCAGCCAGCCAGTGATCCTACTGCCATTGCTGCGCAGAGTGACAGGGAAACAACGCGTTTTATGTTTCTTTTCATTGTGGTAATTCCTCCCAGCTAATTTATTTGATGTATTAATTGTAACGTGAAAACCAGCCGGCATCCATAGTTGGAATTTTACCTTTATTGGTTATTCTTGTCCTTTACCGATCGTTTGGGAATCGTTATGATCACGATCGTTCCGGCCCCCTGTTTACTCAAAATCCGAACACTGTTCTGGTAACCGGTATAGATGGCGATTCGTTCCTTCACGCTGTACAGACCGATACCGGTCCCTTTTCGTCTCCGTTTTCCGGGCTCCGTCTCGGTTCTCACCGTCCCCGCCTCGACCTGGCGGCGCACCTCCTTCAGCTGGTTCTTCGTCATGCCGCATCCGTTATCCGCCACACGGAACCGGATCACCTCTGACTCCTCCCGGATATCAAGCCGGATCTTCAGCACACGGTCGATCCCCTCCATACCGTACATGAAGCAGTTTTCCACCACCGGCTGCAGGGTAAGCTTAATCATGGCATAGTTATACAGCTGATCGTAATCGACGGTGCTGTCGAATTCTATCCGCTCCTTATAGCGGTTTTTCTGGATATTCACATAGGCCATGACGTGTTCCACCTCCTGCCGGATGGGAACGATAGTCTCCCCGTTTCCGATGGACAGGCGGTACAGACGCCCCAGCGCCGCAGCGATTCGCCCGATGTCGGGGCGGCCTACTTCATTGGACTTCCAGACGATATTTTCCAGTGTGTTGTAGAGGAAATGGGGGTTGATCTGCCCCATAAGCACCTCCAGCTCCAGTTCCTTTTTCTTCTTCTCACTCTCCACCTGTTCTTTGATATAGTGGTTAATCTGCACCAGCATGGCGTTGTAATACATCATCATGCTCCTTAACTCCCCCTGGTATGCCTCCGGTTCCACATAGGCCTCCAGATTGCCGTCATAGACCTCCTTCATGGAAGCGTCCAGCACCTCCACCGGCTGAAGGAAACGCCTGGAGATCCAGTTAATGATCGCGATGCAGGCCGTCACGCAGACCAGCATGGCGGCAATAATTTCCTTAAACAGGCGGTCGATGGGCTCGGTGGCCGCGCTTAAGGGAACCACGGTAAATATCTGCCAGTCCGCGTTGTTTAACGGGCTCAAATCCGTAATATAAGACTCATCGTCATATTGAATCTGATGGCTCCCCTCTTCCGCTTCTTTTGCAAGTTCCATAATCCGCTCCGGCATCCGGCACATCTCGACGGCCTCCTGATCCGACGAAGACACGAGACGGCCGCCGGAATCCACGATATATACGGTCCCCTTCATCTCCTCGGCAGATGCCTGATAAAGCTGGTAGATCTGATTTTCCTCCAGCACAAAGAACTGGGTATAGAGCCACGTACCGGTAAACGGGTGCAGAATCCGGCGCATACAGGTAATCACCTGGTCCGTTCTCACATCCCCCTTTTTCGTCCTGCTGAGGAAATTATTCTGCAGGGGCTGCCAGTGAAACATGGACAGCTTCGTCCGGTCCGTGGCGCCCATGCCGACCATGATCCGTTTGAGATCATTTCCCTGGAAATACGGATCCAGGAAATTGTACACTTCCTTGTTATTTCCGTAGATAGCGCTGATTCGCTGGCTTTTTCCCAGCGGGTCAGTCTTCAAAAAGTAGTTATTGAGTTCATAGATATCCCGCTGCTTTTCGATGGTCCTGCTGCCGTAATCCTTTCCCAGGAACTCCTCCACCTCCACGTCGTAGGCAAATTTGTCGGATACCAGCTGTACATTATAGAGCAGCTCATCCACCTGGGCCGCGATGGCATCGGCTCTCTGGCGTATATTTCCGACTGCCTGGTTTTTCATCTCCGTCCGTGTCTTTATAAACAGCACAGACGCAACAACCGTAAAGGGCAGAAGCACCCCAACCACCAGATAGAAAAACAGCTGCTGTCTCAATCCGCGGTTCATATAGCTGCTGAGCCGTTTCCATATGTTTCTCATTCTGTCTGTCCTTTCCGTCAGTTATGGAGTCCCCGGTATTCATTTGGACTCATGCCGCAGTGCTTTTTAAACACTTTGATAAAATTAGAGGCATCTGCGTATCCGGTCATCTCGGCAATCTCATAAATTTTTAATGACATGTCCCGCAGCAGCAGCTTGCTGTGCGCCATCCGCTTCTGTGTAATATAATCGCTGAAATTAAATCCTGTTTCTTTTTTAAATACTTTCGATATGTAGGCCGGATTTTTCCGGAAATGTTCTGCCGTGGCCTCTAAGGAGACCAGATTGGAACAGTATTCCCGGTCTAAATACTCCCGTATGGAGGTCACCAGCAGGCCTGTCTTCTTCTGGCCCGCTGACAGGTCCGGCGCGATGGAAGAGACGTGCTTCACCGTCTGCCCGTAGACGGCAGGCAGATGTTCCTCGTCGTCACAGAGACCGCTTAAGCCGGCCAGAAGGCCCAGTCCGTAGATATCTCCGATCTCTCCCTGGATCTCTCTGATACAGCGGCCTATGGCTTCCAGCTCCTCGGCTTTGCCTTCCTTCAGCGTGATAATCCCCACCACCTTCCGGTCACGGTTTAAGAAAAAATGTTTCTCCCAGGCCATCTCTCTGCTGTTGCAGTACCGGATAATCCTCTGCTTCAGCTGGTAGTGATCGTCCCTCTCCCCTGATCCCACAGGCTGGGCATCCAGTACCGCCATCATACAGCAGTTGAACTTCATGCCGGCGTCTTCCATCTCCTCTTTCCAGCCATACTCTTCCTCTCCGCCCACGTAACCGTCCAGGAGATTGCTTAAAACACGCGCATAAGACAGTTCTTTATTCTGCATGGCCGAGACCTTTAAAGACTCCAGTTCCCGCCGTTTCATCCCCTCTTCATCCAGTTTCGTTTTCAGACGGTGAAACAGCGTCTCGAATTCATCAATGTCTGTAGGCTTTAACAGATACTCTGTGACCTGGTTGCGTATGGCCATATTTAAATACTCCACATCGTTATATCCGCTGAGTATGATAATCTTGATCTCCGGGTTATTTTCATGGAGATACTGCATCAGCTCGATTCCATCCATCTTTGGCATTCGGATATCAGACAGAACCACGTCCGGATGCGTTTCCCCGATCATACGCACAGCCTCTTCCCCGTTCTCCGCCTGTCCTGCGACTTCAAATCCCCACTCCTTCCACGGAATTCCCCGGGCCATGCCGCGGCGGATATCTTCCTCATCGTCTACTATCAGTAACTGGTACATGGCTGTTCCTCCTTGTCGTATTTTGCAGCTGCCTTTAACTGTTCTGCGGCCGCTTCTGTCACTTATTGTATAACTTCTTTGGGTTTCTGACAATAAAAAACAGTTCAATCCAAAAAAATGAGACTGAAACCGGCAGTCCTGCACGGTCTCAATCTCATAATTGCTGCTGTGATAAACGCTTTTTTCGCCCTTAATGCCGCTTCTATGCGTCTTTTCCGGCAGCGGCAAGATAGCGCTCAGTTTTTTCTTCCGGCAGGGTTTCAATGCCGGTAATCTGGCCGGACGAATTCCTTGTAACCGCCAGATCAGCGGTTCCCGTTTCATCTGTCCAGAAGGCTGGATACCAGCCGTCGCTTTCATCAACAAACACTCTTACCTTCTGCCCTTTAAAGTACATGGCGTCCTCTTCCGCGCGAAACGATATTCCGAAAGAAGCGTACTGCTCATATTTTTTTCCGTTTTCCAGCGGCTCCTGATTTGACCCGTCTGTGTCCTCTTCAAAAAATTTGGCACAGCATTTCTGTGCCTCCTTCTCGGACATCACGCTGACACCGGTGACGGCTCCGGAGGAATCACGTTCCACTTTCAGATTCACCGTTCCGGCCTCATCATAATAAAATGCTTCCTTCTCATTAGAATCTGTAAAAAGCTTTACTTTCTGGTTTTTATAGAGGAGCGACTGACCATCGCCTGATATACCAATTTCATACGGGGAATATTGTTCATAAATACCGGGGTCCGGCAGGAATCTGACTGCGATATCTTCTTTCACGTATATGAGATCCGGTATGCTCTCTGCAGCAGCGGAGGTGGCAAACGCGCTGCCAATCACAGCCACTACGGCACAGGCCGCCGCTATGGAGAAAACTGTTGTCTTTTTTATTTTCATAATTGCTTCGATCCTTTCTTCAACCGCGTTTTTACTGAAATTGCTGCACAGCGGAGTAAGGCCGCTTTTCTTTTCCTCCATGGCAATCAGCATTAACGCATAGGCAGATTTGACAGTTTCACCGAACATCCGCACGACTCTTTCGTCACAGGAAAGCTCGATATCCCGATTGGCCAACAGATACATGACCCAGACCAGGGGGTTACACCAGTGCAGGCACAGGGCAGCCGTCAGCAGCAGCTTCGTCACTGCGTCAAAGCGCCGGATATGCACATACTCGTGTGCAAGGACGTACTGCATTCTCATTGTCTCCGTCCAGTCCGTCTCTGCCGGCATTAAAATAACAGGATGCAGGATTCCGTAGGTAAGAGGGGCTGTTATTTTGCCGCTCTGGCGAATGGAAACAGGGCGCCTTAACTGATATTCCGTCAGCCATTGAATTGTAAAATCGTTTTCTACCGGCTCAGAAACCATAAATTTACGGCGGCATCTGATGCAGGCAATGGTAAAATACAGGATGCACAGTACCAGCCCGATCCCCCAGGTCCAGCTCCACATGGAAATCCCGGCAGACGCTGCCGTATTATGTGCAGCCGCGGTTCCGGCTGAAACCGGATCAACGGGCAATACGTTCGCAATCGGAGAGGTTCCGATTTGTCCGGCTCCGGAATGCCCTGCCAGGGAGTAGACACTGAACGGGGAGGGCAGCGAGAACGGCACCAGCAGCCGTACCAGAACCAGCCCCCACAAAACAGCAAACGTTTTTTTCGGCAGACGGTTGATGGAGATGGCCCGGACGGCTGTGATAACCAAAATCATGACTGCACCGGAAACACTCATTTGTATCAGACTCATTTCCCGTCACCTCCTAATTCCTCTACCATCTGTTTCAGTTTTTCCACCTGCTCCGCACTCAGATTTTTTCTGCCCAGCAGAGAGGCAAACAGCTTATCCACGGAGCCATCGAATACCTTATGAAGCAGTTCATCGGTTTCCTGTTCCTGCACCTCTTCCTGCTTCACCAGTGCATGACAGACAAAGTTGGGATCGATCCGTTCCACAGCGCCTTTTTTGATACAGCGCTTTAACAGTGTATAGGTGGTATTGACATTCCAGTTGTACCGCTCCTTCATCACGTCGGCAACGTGCTTTGCCATGGTGTCTCCCTCTTTCCACAGAACATCCATAACCTTTATTTCACTGTCTACCAGTTTGATGCCCATTTGTTTCACCTCTTTTCTTTTATAAGACTGGAGTAGTATCCATGCCTATATACTACTCCAGTCTTATAAAAATGTCAATACTACAATTGTCTTATTTTTATTCAGATACAATGACCGGTATGTCTGGTGTAAAGCAAAAAGAGAGAGCCGCAGTCGTCAGCAGTTCTCTCCTCTTTCACTGTTGCGGCAGGGGTCTGCCGCTTCTCTCTATTTTTTTTCAATGATCTCAAGGTTCACGCCATCCGGATCATGAATAAAGAAAAAGCGGGTACCGGGATTCGGCTGAACCGGTCCGCGGACAATTTCCACTCCCAGTTCTTTCATGTGTTCCAGCGCCTCGTCCAGATTTTCCACGGAAAGCCCCAGCGACGGGCATTCTCCATATAGGAACGGCTCGGCATCTGCGCTGCAGATTAACTCGATCTCTGCCGGACCATCTGCCATAAACGCAATTTCCGTGCGGGGGCCGGCCGGAAATCTGCGGGCCAGTTTCATTCCGGTTACCGTCTCATAAAAGCGGATGGATTCCTCCAGATTCTTTACGTGCAGTGTTGCAAATATAAATTTCATGTTAATTTCCTCCAAATATAAATTATGTTAAAATCAACGGCAGACACATTTTCGAAGTGCAGCCAGAAGGCGGTCAAAATCGATCGGCTTCGTAACGTGATCGTTCATTCCCGAAGCCAGTACTTTCGAGATATCTTCCGCAAATGCATTGGCAGTCAGTGCAATGATGGGAACAGTCTTCGCCTCCGGGTGACCGCTGCCGCGGATCTCTCCGGCCGCCGTATATCCATCCATCACCGGCATCTGTAAATCCATGAGGATTGCGTCGTACGTTCCCGGCTCAGAGCTGACGAACATCTGAAACGCCTCATACCCGTTCTCTGCCTTGTCAACGATAAAGCCCGCATCCCGCAGAAGCGTCTCCGCGATTTCCATATTGAGTTCATTATCTTCTACCAGAAGAAGCCGCCGTCCCTGGAGACAGGCATCCAGCTTTCGTCCGAGATTACCGGTTACCGCCCGCTGTACTGCCTCCTCTTTTTCTTCTTCCTCCTGAATCCTGATGTTCAGTGTAACGATAAAGCGGCTTCCCTCGCCCTCTCTGCTTTCCACCCGGATATTGCCCTGCATGGCTCTCACGATTCCATAGGAGATGGACATCCCAAGGCCGGTGCCCTGTACCTTTCTCACGTGACAGTTGTCTTCCCTGGCAAACGGAACAAAGATATGATCCATAAAATCCCTGCTGATCCCGATTCCATTGTCCTCAACCGTAAATACAAAGCAGCCGACGCCTGGAATTCCCGATGTCATCTCCCTGGAAGCAACCGTAATCGTCCCTCCGTGGGGGGTATATTTTATGGCATTGTTAATGAGATTGATCAGGACCTGGCGGATCTTGCCGGCATCTCCCAAAAGGTTGTCGTGTGTGGTGCCATCCGTCAGGAAATTCAGAGTCTGTTCCTTTTCCATCGATTCATTATAGACGATGCTGCCGATCTCGTGGAACAGGTTTTTTAAGGAAAACGGCGCTTCTGTTAATGTGAGCTGTCCTCTCTCGATCTTCGACATGTCCAGAACCTCATTAATCAGATGAAGCAGATGGCTGCTGGACAGACTGATCTTCTGGAGGCAGTCCTTCACGCGTTCCCGGTCATCCACCTGCCCCATGGCGATCGCCGTCATACCGATGATGGCATTCATCGGCGTCCTGATATCATGCGACATCTGTGCCATGAAATTACTTTTAGCCTCATTGGCGTTTCGTGCTTCCTCATACGCCGCAAAAAGCGCTTTCTGGCTCTGTGCCTCCTGTTCCTTTTCCTTCTCAATATTATGGGAGGCTAAAATAATCTTGATTGGAACCCCGTTCCTGCTCTCCGCCAGAATCACGTGGACCCGCATCCAGCCGTAATAACCGCTGTAATCCCTGCGGTATTCCAGGTCATAGATCGTTTCCCCTTCCTGAATCCGTTCCTTAATAGCCCCCAGGGACATTTCCTGCTGAAACCGTTTCCTGTCCTCCTCATGAATCAGATGCTCGTGGTAAATATCAAACAACACGCCGTATTGATCCGAATGCTTCAGGCGCTCTGCGACATCTTCCCGCACAACAAAGGTCTGAAAAGTCTCTTCCGCCAGGTCTACATAGAAGACAGAGTGGTAGAAAGCGGAAAGTCCCTTAATGATATTCTGAGCCTCGACGTACAGTTTCTTTTGCTGCTCTTCCTTCAGCTCCGTCAGCTTCTGCTCGTTGATGTCCATGTTGGCAAAAATCACCTTTGTGATAACGCCGTCCTGAATTTCCGCTATGCTGAACCTGGAGCGGACCCATCGGATACAATCCGGATAGATCCGGCGGAAATCAACTTCATACACAGGCAGTTCGGCCGAGAGCGTCTGACGCAGGAAATCAATGCTGGCGGCTCTGCGCATTTTCTCCTGATCTTCGGGATAAACGTAATATTTTACAAACTTCTCATAATAGACATCGAGGGCTCCCTTGGGAAACGCCTTGTTTTTCTGAATAAAATCCTCCTGCCAGATCGGTTCTTCCGTATTGTTTACATAGTCAAACAGATAGATGGAATAGTAGCATTCACACAGATTTGACAGGATGGCCTCCCGTCTCTGAATCTCATACTTATCATCCACATTCCGCACCGTAAGAAGGATCCTGTCCTCAAAATTCTGACTGATCAGGGCAGAATAATAGCTGTAGGCATGGAAACCGCCCTCCCGGTCGTACATATGCAGCATACCTTCCCGGTATGCACCGGCATCATAATTTTCCGTATCAAAAATGCGTTCAAATTCCAACCGGTCCTCTTCCGGCATAATCGTTACCGCCTGATCATGGAATTCCTGATACGTGCCCCTCCTGGAAAGAGTCAGCAGTTCCCCGGAATAGTAAATACAGTTATACTCTGTTTTTTCACAGTCCACACTGATGAGCAGTGTATAAATCTGTGACACTGCAACCTGTGCGCTGGCTTCGTCAATCCACTTTTCTATCTCCCCGTCCTGCTCTTCCATGGCGGCTATGACCCAGGGATATTCTTCGGAGTATTGATTTAAGGGAACCACTTTGATTCTGCGCCAGCGTTTTTCTTTTGTCCTGTAAATCGCTTCCGCTCCCGTATGATCGGAATCAGCTCTGCCGGTGCCGGAACAGTCCGCTTGAAACTGTCTTCTTATATTCTCCGGATTGACCGCATTCATAAACAGTTCGCAGTTCTGCCATACAATCTCGCTTTCCGCATAGTTTCGAAAAAAAGTCTCGAAATCCGCTGCGCCTTCGCTGAAGGCTTCCAGCTTCTCGGTGGCTTTTATAATTCTGTATTCACCGGTTTGAAGATTGCAAAGGATAATCCCTTTATAATTCTCATTCAGCTTCTCCAATATGGTATCATACTCCTGCTTCAGCATAACCGTATTGGTAATATTCTGGTGATACCCAAGCAGACAGGTCCCTCTCTGAAAATTCTTGTCCCGGATGCCGCCGCAGCGTACATAAATCTGTCCCCACAGCGGGTGATGCCACAGGTACTCCACCTCCGCTCTCTCATCGGCGCAGATACGCTGGACTCCGTTCTGAACCATGGGATAATAATCCGGATCGATGCGCTCATACCACCCGCGGTAACACTCCTCCGGAGACGGCTCCCCGGCAAAGCCAAGCAGCTCCAGCATGGCTTTGTCCGCATACATTCGCGGTTCCTTTCCCTCTTCCAGTTCGATCGCCCACAGACCGGTCTGGGCTTCGTGCAAAATATCCTGAATCTTCTGTATATCCTTAAAATGTTCCGCCATCTGTCTTTTCCTCCCGTATCAAAGAGTACACCAGCTATTCTGCCGTATCCGGTCCCTTGGACTTCACTCATACTGTATTTCATTTTATCAAATTCGGCATTTTATTACAACCAGTTTACACATACAAATGTACGAAAAAAAGTACATTATCTGAAAAAGATTCGACAGATCCCCGTTTTATCGATATAATTAGAACAGTCAATAGAATATCTGAACGAGGTGATTTTATGGAAGTAAAGGAATGGAGCTATGAAGATTTTCCGGAATTTGCAGAAGAGGTGGACGGAGCGGTAAAGATTCCGACCACCGGTAACGAAATTGGCGTGATTTATCACCATAATGTAGAATATACAGAAATTGACGGTGAAAAACTGCATTTACAGATTTTGCGCCCACTGACTCGTAACCAGCCGGACATGGTTTGTCCGTGTGTAGTATTTGTACAGGGCTCCGCATGGTTTAAGCAGGACGTCTATGCACAGCTTCCGCGATTGGCAAAGCTTGCAGAACGTGGTTATGCAGTGGCTGTGGTGGAATATCGCCATTCGGGTATCGCACCTTTTCCGGCACAAATTATGGATGCCAGAAATGCCGTACGCTTTCTGCGTGTGCATGCGGAAGAATACAGGATCGCCCCTGAAAAAATCGTTATTGCAGGCGACTCTTCCGGCGGGCACACTGCCATGTTTGCCGGCATGATTCACGATGATGTGGAAAATACGCTCTTCCCGGGCATTTCTGCGGAGGTTAAGGGCATCATAAATCTCTACGGAAGCTGCAGCGTCATGAAGGAAGATTCCAATCCGACCCAGCTTCTCCACTGCCAGCCAGACAGTCCGGAAGGTATGGTGATGGGGCATACGGACCTGCGTGAAAGTGAGGAGCTGCGCCGCAGGCTTTCGGTGGAATGCAGCATGGAGCCAGACAGTGTGATCCCGCCAACGATCATATTCCATGGTACAAAAGACCGCATTGTCAACTGTGAAGGCAGCGTGATTCTTTATCGCCGTATGAAAGAGTGCGGGAAGGATGTGAAGCTGTATCTGATTGAGGGCGCCGACCACGGCGGCAATGAATTCTGGACGAAACAGGTTGTGGACATCATGGATGACTTCATCCAGAGGGTAATACAATAATTGATTTTCATACTGGACGTCAAAAAGAAGAACTTATACCAGAGCAGAGTATGCAAAAATGTATACTCTGCTCTTTCCCACTCTTTATACCTCCGCCGCTTTCTGAAATACTTTCCTGTCCCTGACTCTGTCGTCTTTCGCTACCTGCAGAGCCCTTACCGCATTTAAGATGGCAATCACAGAAACGCCTACATCTGCAAATACCGCCGCCCACATACTGGCAAATCCAGCCGCTCCCAGGACCAGCACGATTGCCTTGATCCCCAGGGCAAATACGATATTCTGCCGAACGATTCGCAGGGTTTTTCTGGAAATCCTCATGGCCGCAGCGATCTTGGACGGCTCATCCGTCATAATGACCACATCGGCCGCCTCGATGGCCGCGTCAGAGCCGAGTCCGCCCATGGCAATGCCGATATCCGCGCGGGCAAGAACCGGAGCGTCATTAATGCCGTCTCCCACAAATGCCAGTTTACCCTTCCCGCTGGTCTGGGACAGCAGCTGCTCCATATGGCTTACTTTATCCGCCGGAAGAAGTTCTGTATACACTTCATCCAGGCCCAGGCGCTGTGCTACATTTTCACCCACGGCCTTTGCGTCGCCTGTCAGCATGACGGTCTTCCGGATTCCCGACTGTTTCAGTTCCCGGATCGCAAAGGCCGCCTCCTCCTTCACTTCATCTTCAATCAGGATAGCTCCCCTGCTGATTCCGTCCTCTGCCACGTAGACAACCGTCCCTGTCTCTCTCACCGGTTTGAATTTGATGTGATTTAGATTCATCAGCCTGCTGTTGCCAGCCAGTACGGTCTTTCCATCTAAGGATATGGAGATTCCATGGCCGGCAATCTCCTGAACATCAGCCACTCTGGAGGCATTCAGTTCCTTTCCACAGGCTTTTACAATGGATTTGGAGATCGGATGGTTGGAATCCTTTTCCGCGTAAGCGGCCAGCTCCAAAAGCTTCTCCTTCGTAATCTTTTCCGGAAAGCACCCGCTGACTGCAAACGAGCCCTTTGTCAGCGTCCCCGTCTTATCAAAAACAACCGTCTCTGTTTTAGCAAGCGCTTCTAAGTAGTTGCTGCCTTTGATCAGAACGCCGCATTTGGAAGCACCGCCGATTCCGCCGAAGAAACTGAGCGGTACAGAGATAACCAGCGCACAGGGACATGAAATAACCAGGAAGGTCAGCGCCCTCTCAATCCAGACCGTGAACGGCTGTCCTGTCAGAAGCGGAGGAATGACTGCAAGAAGCACCGCCGCAGCTACAACAGCCGGCGTATAATATCTTGCAAATCTGGTGATAAATGCCTCAGATTTCGACTTCTTGCTGCTGGCATTTTCCACCAGATCGAGAATTTTGGCCACGGTGGATTCTCCATATGGTTTCGATACCAGGATTTTTAAGGTACCGCTCTGGTTGATACAGCCGCTTATCACATCGGCTCCCGGTTCCACCTCCCTTGGCAGGGATTCCCCGGTTAAGGCCGAGGTGTTCAGGGCAGAACGGCCTTCCAGAATGGTTCCGTCGAGCGGTACACGCTCGCCCGGCTTTACCACAATCACTTCACCGACAGCCACCTCATCGGGATCGACGGACACGATCCCGTCTTCTCTCACCACATTTGCGTAATCCGGCCGGATATCCATCAGCCCGGATATGGACCGGCGCGACTTGCTGACCGCGTAGGACTGGAACAGTTCACCCACCTGGTAGAACAGCATGACCGCGACGCCCTCCGCATATTCGCCTAAGAACATGGCACCCACGGTCGCTACCGTCATCAAAAAGTTCTCATCGAATACCTGGCCGTGTAAAATATTCGTAACCGCCTTCCAGATGATATCCCAGCCGATCACCCCATAGCACAGCAGAAACCCGGCCAGTTTTCCTGTTGGAGTTAACGGAAGGGCCATGGTAATCAGGTATATGGCTGCTGCCGCGAAAATCCGGTATAACTGTTTTTTCTGTTTTTTTGTCATATCATTTTCCTCTTCGTCTGCGGCGGCGAGAATATGCTGTGCCGCCGTGCTTTTATAGATGCAATTGTCTCTCGCTTACACGTGCTTCTCAATTAAATCTTCTTAACGGTTACATCCGGTTCTATTTTCTTTATCAGCTTTACGGCTTCTTCCGCAATCTCCTGGAACCGTTCATTGGCTGCCTCCAGAACCATCTTCTGGCTCAGGAAGTTGACCTCCACATTTGTAACTCCGCTTATCTTCTTAACAGCGCCCTCAATCTTCGCAGCACAGTGTGCACAGTCTAAATCTAACAGCTTAAATGTTTTCTTCATAAGGAATATCCCCTTTCAATTTTTGTTTTATATGAATAATTGTTCATATGTTCATTTGTATTCTATAATAGATCAAACGATTCGTCAATGGATAGAGCCATTTTCTGTCCGTTTGGATCAAAATGCTGTCTTCTTGGAGCCATTTGATTTTTTTGCTGAATCTTGATTTGTATGGCTCTCCAATTTGTCCATTCGGGCTCTATTCAGGTCTTTTGGGAGCGTACAGAAGAAAGATTATCTGGTTTATTTTAAACTTTGGTCCACAGGGGTATACTTCGGATATGGCGGCCAACTTCGGGGCGAAGCTCATTTCTCTGCTGGTTCCACTGCTGGCTCCGGTCGGCCTTGGCTTCTGGCAGATTGTCGTGGCGCTGATCGCGGGTATTTCCGCAAAAGAGGTGATGGTTTCCAGCTTTATTGTCCTCTTCGGAATCCAGGGGACGAAGACCGCCGGAGAAATGGCTGCACTGAACGGCCAGCTGTCTTTCATAAGCTTCGGACCGCTGAACGCGTTCTGCATGATGCTTCACCGGAATCTGACGTTTTTCATTTCGAAGCAGAATATTTCTTCCAACTGTGTTACAATAGCGGTAAACAGACGAGGAGGCTTTTCGATGGATGAACTAACAAAACCGCGCTATCAGATCTATTATAATCAAAAGCCGCTGTCCCCGCAGGTTTTCTCCGATCTGCATGTCCAGTATCAGTATGGGAACCGCGAAAATCCCGGAAGTATGGATGTATTTACCATATTTCCGGGAATCGAACTGATCTATAATGACTTTTCCATGGTTTACTGTGACAGCAGCCTGAAGACAGAGAGCGAACTGCTTGAGATAAATTACTGCTACCAGGGCCGCGAAGAATGCCAGTGGCTCTGCGGCGATTACCTTTACCTGGGCGAGGGCGATTTATGTATTACCCGCATGGAGGATGGCACCCCCGGCCTCTACTTTCCCACGGGCCGTTACTTAGGGATCACGATTGTGCTGGATCTGGGGATTCTAAAAGACCATAAGCCCCCGCTTCTGGACAATGAAAAACTGCGGCTGCAGGAATTCGGCGACAGATTCTGCCCCGGCAGTCACTTCCTTGCAATCCGTGCCAACCGGCAGATCGATCATATATTCGGCGAACTGTATCAGATTCCTCAGGAGTTCCGCCATGATTATTATAAGATCAAGGTTCTGGAACTCCTCCTGTTCCTGAGCATGATCGATCCGGAACAGGAACGCGCCCTGGACCGTGTCACCAAGAATCAGATCGACATTATCCGGCAGGTACAGCGCCGGATCACGCAGAACCTCCAGGAAAATATAACGATCGATCAGCTGGCAAAGGAATTCTGCATCAGCCCAACCTCCTTGAAAAGCAACTTCAAGCAGGTCTGCAGCACGACCATCAAGGACTACTTAAGAAGGGAGCGCATGGAGCGGGCCTCCGCCCTGCTTCTGACCACCGGCAGCACCGTGGCCGATATCGCGGCTTCCCTGGGCTATACGAATCAGAGTAAGTTTTCCGCCGCGTTCAAGGCAGTCCATGGGCTGACCCCGGTGGAGTATCGCAGGAAGTGCCGGCATGAGCGGAAGGATTGATTCATGCATCACACACAGAGCTATAATAGCAGACTTTTACCTCCTCAAGCTCCGGTTCATTTCCAATTGTCTGGCACCAGATAACCGGTTTCTCTGCTCCCAGCCATTCCTCGCTGATATATGCAGTATCCCGGCTTCCTCCTTTTACATCCGGAAATGAACCGTTTGGAAGGACCAGTCTGCTGATTACTCTGTGATTGTTTACAATCGTCAGTTTTATATCCTTTCCCTGGAAAAACAGTTTCATTTCCTTCCCGTCTTTTCTTTCCAGCGGCAGAGTCATCACATAATTTTTTCCCTTCCGGAACTTTATGGGATACGTCGTTTGAACCGCCTGCAAGGGCATCTTAAACGTTTCCACCGGCAGCATACCGTACTCACAGTCCGTCTGTGCATTTCCTGCAATTAATGTAACGTTTCCTACCCGGTCGGTGGAAAATTTACGTTCTGTTCTCAGACACACCTCAATCCGGTCATTTTTTGCATAGCGGCTGATATCGACGACAGGATCATCCTTCAGCACATCTGCCTCTAAATGCCCATTTACGTAAACATGAATGATGCAGTCCGCCCTGGAAAAATGAAGATACAGTGAATCCGCATTATCTGGCACAGTAATCCATTTGCTGTAGACGCCTCTGACAGGACTTACCGCCCTGCTGTAGGAATCAATTCCCATTATGGTATTATAATTGGAGTGACGGAAAAAGTACCATTCGCCCACCGGCTGTTCATCCAGATCAAACAGCCAGTTATCGCTGATATCCTCTCTGCCATTGATACGAACAATTTTCCCAATCCCCTTCAGAGAATTCATTCTCAGAGACTTACAGCGTATATCATCGAAGTTGCTGTGTCCCCAAATTTCCGTATATATCTGGTAAATTCCAGGCTGTAACTGACGAAATATGCTGTCTCCTCTCCCATAGATCACATCTGTCTGCTCCCCGTCCCGGCATATGGTAATAATATCTGCCGCTTCCTGGAAAAGGAATTCTCCGCCCTTTTCTACCGAAAAACGGTAACAGCCGATTCCTCTGTACTGTGGGATCTTCTCCATTGGCTGTACTGGCGTTTTCTCAAATTTAATTGCCGGTAATACTGCATCAGCTATGGACAGATGGGATATCACCCGTTCCTCCGCCTGCTCCTCCAGCTTCCCCTTCATATCAGGCAGACCGGGAATCGGCATCACAGCAATCTCCTTCGGCGATCCGACAATCAGGTTAAAAGACTCATCCTGATACCCGCCGTTTACTGTCTTTATTTCTCCGTCCATATCAAGTACTGCAATAAAGTCCCCATAGCCGTACATTACTGTTGTAGTACGGTCCTCTTTTTCCTCAACAAAGCCAATCTCATAACTGCTGTATAAGAGGGTTATCCTCTTTTTGTCTGAAAGCACAACATTGACAGGCAAAAGTCTGGTCTCCAGAGACGCCATTAACAGGGTCAGTTCAAAGTCATGATATTGCAGATGAATGGTATCCTTCCGGCCCAGATTGGACAATTCCAGGAAATCTCCCCGTGTCGTATGAAGCAGGGGAATCACCGCGTTTACCGGCTGGCTGGATTGAATCACCATACCTTCCGCCTTCATTGGAACCGACTCCGCAAACTCAGTCGGGAATGAATTCAGCAGACCGGACAGAAGCCTTGATTCGTAGAACTGATCATTTACCTCTCCGGCAGAGCCAATCATGGAATCAAAATCATAATCAGCAGCCATCAGCGCGATGGGATTCTCACGTGTTCCCCAGTTGGTAATTCCATTATACCACTCCATCGTATTGCCGGCAGTCTGATTATAAGGTCCCAGCAGCTTTGCACCACATGCCAGAAGACGCTTTAAGTAACTGTGCTCCCTGTTTGTCTCTGTGATTAAAAACGGCATATTCCGATCAGACACAGTAGAATAAAGATGAAGTGCTCTCTCCTCCGTCCCCGGAGAGTTAGAATCTGAATACACATTAAACGCGGTATAAAGTCCCGGTGTCAGCCCACCCGCACGCAGTAAATCGTTCTGGCCGCAGCAGTAAAAAAGCGGGATATCAATACGATGGCCCGCTGCCATACTCATGAGCTTCTCCATATAGCTTACAGGGCTCTTGCAGTCAAAAAAATCCAGTTCATTCTCAATCTGCATGCAGAGTACGGTTCCTCCTCTGCTTATCTGAAATGGTTCCAGAACAGGCAAAATATGATCATACCATGTTCCAATCCGCTTCAGAAACTCTTCATCGTCCTGTCTCACAGAAACGCCGTCTGCAGCCAGCCATGCGGGAAGTCCGCCTCCATCCCATTCCGAGCAAATATATGGGCCTGGCCGTGCAATCACAAAAAGCTCATGCATTTTTGCCAGTTCCAAAAAAGCATATACATCACGGTTTCCTGAGAAATCCCATATTCCCGGAGCTGTTTCATGATAGTTCCAGGGGAAATAAACATCAATTGTATTATAGCCGGCCGTCTTAAGAAGTTTCATTCTTTTTGCCCATTTTTCTCTTGGGATTCTAAAATAGAACAGGGAAGACGCCAGCAAAATATTAGACAGTTTCATTGTATTCTTTATCCTTTCAGTCCGCTGTGTACCATACCGTTTGTGATTTGTTTTTCAAATATAAGATACGTAATGATAATCGGGATCAGGGCGCATACCGTTCCCGCCATAATAACAGTATACTGCATCGTATGTTCCGACTGGAAAAAGGTAAGTCCCAGCTGAATCGTGTACTTTTCCTTTGTATTTAAATAGATTAACGGCGCCGTATAGTCATTCCAGACCTGCACAAATGTAAAAATAATCAGTGTAGAGAGCGCCGGCTTCGCCAGCGGGAGCATCACCTTCGAAAATATGTACCCCTCTCCGGCCCCATCAATTCTGGCTGCTTCCATAAGTTCTCTGGGTACTGTGAGAAAAAACTGTCTCAGAAGGAAAATACCGAAAGCACTGGCCAGCTGCCCCAGAATCAGGGCTGCGTGAGTATCTGTCAGTCCCAGTCTGCTGATGATCTGATACTGTGGAATCATAATTGTATGCCACGGCACCATCATAGTTGCCAGGTAAAGTGAAAATAAAATATTCTTTCCCCTAAATTCAATAGATGAGAATGCATAGGCCGCCATTGCGCTGATAATCACCTGACCCGCTGTGGCAAATACTGCTACCACTACCGTATTTTTATAATAAAGAAGAAATGGTTCTTCCACCCAGACCTGCGTATAATTCGATAAGTTGACCGGATCAGGTATCCACTCAACAGGCACCGTAAACACTTGGGTATCAAATTTAAATGACGTTGAAACCATCCACAAAAAAGGAAATATCATCGTAAGAGACAGGGCACTCATAAGCACATAAAAAGGCACCTGCCATTTTTTAGATTGTATCATATCCGTTCTCCTCCCTAATCATAGTGAACCCAGTGTTTCTGCATCAGGAATTGAACCGCCGTTACCGCCAGGATCAAGGCAAAAAGGAAATACGCGATGGAAGACGCATACCCCATATTCATCCTCTTAAATCCCTCATAGTAAATCCGGTACGACAACACATTGGTACTCATACCGGGGCCCCCCTCGGTCATTACATTCACCAGGTCAAATACCTGAAATGAATTAATTGTCACCAGAACCATATTCAAAAAAATACTTGGCGTTATCATGGGAAGTGTGATTTTAAAATATCTTTTGAGACTACTTGCTCCGTCGAGAGCGGCAGATTCGTACAGACTATCGGGTATATTCTGCAGCCCAGCCAGGAAAATCAACATGTAATATCCGCACGATTTCCATACAGAGACAATAACCACTGCAAATAACGCCCATTTTGTTGATGCAAGCCACTGCGGCGGATTGGCTGCTCCTATTTGCTGTAAAATCGTATTTAAAGGGCCGCCCGCCGGATTAAAAATCATTTTCCAAATAACGGCTACAGAGACCATGGAAGAAATATAGGGCAGAAAAAACAATGTTCGAAACAGCTTTCTAAACTTCGTAAGCTGATTTAAAAGAGATGCAAGTATCAGGGAAATGAGCATGGTCATCGTGGAAAACAGCACTGCATAGATGATGTTATTTTTAATAGACACTTTAAAATAACGATCAGAAAACAACTTGGCGTAATTGCCAAAACCGATAAAATCATAGGTTTTCGAGAGTCCGGTATAGTTTGTCAAACTATACCAGAATCCCAAAATAATCGGCAGAAACATAAACAATGTAAAAACAATCAGGCTCGGCAGGACAAACATCCAGCCTGTCCATTCCCTCTTTCGCCGGCTGCTCTGCATCATAAAACGCACGCTCCCCTCTTAAGAATTCAATTCCGCTCTGCGTTCTTCAAAATTCTTTACCGCTTCATCAAGGGTCTGTTCTCCAATCAGGTACAGCTCCAGTTCCTCCACATAAAGGTTGGTGATATCACTGTATCCAGGTATAAACAAAGTTTCTGAAACCTTGCTGATATCCAGCATATTGCCCGCTCCGTCCACACCGATCGATTCTTCAAAGGCATACACAACATCATCGTCAATGTAAGCAGGAATTGCGCCGTAAGAAGCCGTGATCAGAGCAGCCTCTTTGCCAGCCATAAACTGAACAAAGTCAAAGGCGGCTTCCTGCTTCTCCGAGGCAGCATTAATTCCGACAAAGGTACTTACGCCTCCTATCGTGAGCTTCTCCCCCTCCTTATCAACCTGTGGAATCATGGCAATTCCCAATTCAAAGGTATCCTTAAGCTGCGGGTTCTTCTTAAGCATTGCCAGCGCGTCACTGATGGACCATTCACCGCCGGGATACATGTAGCAGTTACCGGTAGTAAAGAAATTAATTCCATCGGTTCCGCTGCTTCTCATATCAGTAAAACTCATATGGGAATTGTCGATATTATAATATTGGTTCAGCCGTTCCATCCAAATTTTTAAAGGAGTGAGATCATCGTCCGCCAGATTCGATCCCTTCTGGAGCACTTCATAAGTACAGCTGTTCCAATCCGGAATATAGCTTCCATAAATTTTATCTTTCCCCTCACCTTCAGTCAGTTCCATAGCAAGCTTTCCGTATTCATCCCATGTAAGATTATCCGGATAAGCAATTCCTTTTTCGTCAAACATTTTCTTATTATAGAACAGGCCATAGGAAGAGGACCGATAGGGAAGCACATAGAATTTACCATCATACTTTGTTTCAGCAAAACCGGTGCCGTATATTCCCAGATCCAACCCACTGTCTTTGATATTCTGGGAAATATCGACCAGATTTCCTGTTGATGCCAAATCACTGGCCATCGATCCCGAACGAAGGTTAAATATATCGATATCATTTTTCCCTGCCAGCATCGTGAACAGCTTATCTTCATAGTCATTGCTGTTTACCTGCGTCATCTTCACTTCTGCTACTGTACTCTGTGCATTGTAAGCATCCACAATATCCTGAAGATAATCGCCCTCGCTCCATGCGTAGTAGTTCAGTTGAACCTTACCAGAACTGTCTCCTCCTGAAACTGTGTCTGACTGAGCTTCAGACTGAGTTTTCTCCTGTGTTCCTGCCGGTGTGCCCTCCGGTGTTTTTCCTGCGCAGCCGGCCAGTGCTGCGGCCGCCATAAGTGCTGTAAAAGTCATTGGTATCATACGTTTTGTCATGTTACTTTTCCTCCCTCTCCTTTTTGATTTCCAATTAGTTTTCCAGGGTGCTAACCACCTTCCCTGCGATAAAGCGATTATAAGTGATTTTTAACAACTCTTACAAGCTGGTCTTTTCTCTGCAAATCCTTATAACGAAAAAACGATTAGATTTTCTAATCGTTTTCCGTCATTATGCATAACCCTCTCATTTCTATTCCAATGGCTGATTCTTCTGAGCCTGCCTTTCCTTCACTTTTTCCATATAGTAAAAAAAGCCGCTGGAATCCGCCTTCTGCAATACATCCTCAATCGATTTGCACTTCATTTTTTGAAGAATATTCCGTATATGGGTCTTCATCGTCGCCGTACCGATATAACGCTGTTTACAAACATCCTTCTGAGACAATCCCTCATGCAGCGCACTCAATATATCCCGCTCGGTATCCGTGAGCAGCTGAATCAGATAAAGATTGTAGATGAGACTTTCCTCCTGATCTTTAATCCTCTTAAATTCTGTCCTGATCTTTCTTGCAACCTTTGGCTTCATCACGGACCGGTCATAATAGGCATCCCTGACACACTGAATCATGTTCGCGCTGGTAGCCGTCTTCTGAACGTAATCGCAGGCACCGGCCTGGAAAGCCGCATAAACCATTGCATCCTCTTCATAAACCGTCAATATGATTATCTTTATCTCCGGAAGTTCAGATAAAATCTGCTGCGTGGCTGTAATTCCCGCATACCTGCTTTCCATTTCTATATCCATAAGGATAACATCCGGCCTGGTAACTGCACTCTTTAATACAGCCTCATATCCATTATGTGCGACAGATACCACATTCATATCTGGCGTGTGTTCAAAGATATCCTGATATCTGTGGCAAAGGGACGGAATATCATCTACAATCATCACTTTTATCTCTTTATCTTCCATATATCCTCCATCTATTCTACAATCGGAAGATAAACTGAAAAAACAGCTCCTCCATCAGTAGAATTCTCCGCTTCTATTTTCCCATTGTGACTCTGAATAATCCGTTTAACAAAGGAAAGACCGATTCCCCAATTATGCTTTGTCGATTTGGTTGAAATAAATGGTTCAAATAAATTATCCATAACAGACGGGCTGATTCCCGGCCCTGAATCTTTGAATTCGATTTTTATCTGCCTGTCATAAAGCGTCGTAGTCACAGTAATCGTTCGTTCTCCTACCAGCTGATCTTTCATTGCATCAACTGCATTGAGAATCAAATTCTGGAAGACCTCATCCATGTAATGGGCATCGCAAAACACTTTCACTTCTTTATTCTCAGCAGTATCAATCAGCTTAATTTTATTTTCTGCAAACAATTCTTTATTCTTTTTAAGCGTATCCGCCAGAATCATCAAAATATTGTTTAAGGACTGATTTAATACAATACGGTTTGCATTCTGCTGGAGCAGATCTAATCGTTCGTAAACCTCCAGGCAACTATTACGAATCGTTTCCAGACCTTCCCGGTGTTCTTCCGGAGCTTTCATCACCCATTCCGCCTCCGACAAAATGCCCAGCATTTCATTTTTAATATAGTGGCTGAATACCCTGGTGGATATTTCTGAAGAAGCAGCAATGGTTGAGAATACATAATCTTTCTCCCTGAGTTTTCTCGCCGCACGGTCATATCGGTAAGAACTCAACAGAAGAAACAATAAAAAAAGAATCACAAGATAGGGAATCATTTTCATAAAACGTATATAGGGAGGCATATCCAAAGATTTATAAGCGGTATAGTTAAGTGCTCTGGACATCCACAAAAAAGAATCCGGTAAAGAAAAATACATATAAAAATAGAGAATACAGATTCCCGCATTCATTGTAGTCAGCGACCACTTCATAACTCTTAAATCCTTTATCGGTTCTTTTCTGACAGCATTCCTGACCATATACACAAACGACATTAATATAGTTAAAAAATTACCGCTTACCGTTATCCTGTGAAAAACCTGATATACACGTCGAAAAACTATCGGATCCGGAAAAAAGCCAAGGCCTCCATAATAGAAAAACCGGACAGAAAAAGGACTATACAGAATAACCTGAGCCAGCCAGAAAATTACCAGTCCCATTCGCAGTCTCCGCTGCTGCCTTGGCCAGTCAATCTGTGACAGCGTATAATTACAGATTAAAAACAGCAGACTGCTCATATTCATTCCACATACCAGAACCGATTTACTGATATCTATGTAAATTAATTTTCCAAATAACTCTTTACTGATATTAAAATATTGAAATATCGTATTATTAAAGTAATTATCCTTCGCCATATAAATCATGGAGAACAGAGTTACACAGATGAAAGAAAATAACATTCCAAACACAAGAAATATTTTGGTTCTGCTTTTGTCCATCGCTTATCCCCCGTTTCTCCTATATTCTGTTTATTATAGCACAGAACTGAAACAGCGGCTACGTTGATAAATCCTCATACGACTGTAAAGTTTATCCAACCAACTTTTACAATTTATTACCAGTCTTAATGGTTTTCTCGAGCTGCTATCCGATTTTTCAGCCGCTTAAAGTCGATCATTCCTCAGTCCTGTATATGTACTTCCTCTCATACTCCTCCAGCGGCATCGGCTTCGCGTAATAATACCCCTGAACATAGTCACAGCCGATAGCTGCGAGGAAATTCCTCTGCTCCTGCGTCTCTACGCCTTCCACAATTACCGGTATCCCCAGATTCCCGGCCATCCGGATCACAGATGTGAGTATAATTTCCCCCTTTCCGGCCAGTATGTCTCCGGAAAGGAAATTCATGTCCACCTTAAGAACATCTACATCGATATCCTTCAGCATGTTTAAAGAGGAGAAGCCGCTGCCGAAATCATCCATCATAGTCACAAAACCGACGCGCCGCAGCATACGGATGGCAGCCATGATCTGATCTGAATCGGAGGCATAAGCACTTTCCGTTATTTCCAGATTCAGCAGCGAAACCGGAACGCGGTATTTCTTCGTCACTTTCAGCAGTATATCGACCAGTTTCGGATCAAGGAGCGTTATCCTTGAAAGATTTATGGTAATGGGATTTAGTTTTATTCCATCACTGCACCATTTACCAATAATCCGGCACACATGTTCCGCCATGTAGTAATCCAGGCGGACGATGAAACCACTTTTCTCGAACAGCGGAATAAAGGTTCCAGGCGGGATCAGGCCGGCTTTGGGGTGATTCCAGCGCACCAGCGCCTCGGCGCCATAGTCCGTATCTGTGGCAAGATCGAATTTCGGCTGGAAATAAATAATAAACTGTTCCTGTTCCAGGGCCTGCCGCATATCATGCATGATCTCAGACACTTCGATTTCCCTTCCGTTCTCTCCTTTGTCATAAACTCCCAGGCAGGAGGCAAACATACATTCATTCATGATACGGATCACTTCCAGACCGCTTCTGAAGCTGGCGCTTCCTCTGCTGTTTCTTATAATTCCCTGTATGCTTGCATTCTGTCTGGAATATATCGTGACGGTAAATACATTTTCTCCGGTTTTCAGGCGGTTTCGAACAGGGCAAAACTTCACCATTCGCCCAAACTTTTCAGGATGCGTAATTTTTTTCGTTCTTCTTTTTGTTTTTACCGGATCCATTTTTACCAGGTGACGGCATTCTCCGTTTTCGGCCGGAACCCCTTCACTGTCCAGAATTTCTTCGATCAGAAACAGCATGTGATCAAGCCCATGGAAGCAGACCGGTTTTTCCTCGTAGAAAGACTGCAGCCAACCGCTTATCGTCTGATTTTTGCAGTTTTCAATGATAATGATCAATACCGCTCTCATATGATTTCCTTCTCTCATTCGTATGAGCCGCCGGATACCACGGAATAACTATTCTGTGGTATCCGGAAGCCTTATTTAAAGTAAATAAATGAAACTCTGTTTATTTTACAACAAAAGACAGGGGGAGTCAATGTACATATCCATGGTTTTACCCACAATAAACAGACCGGAGAGAACTCTGTTTCTTGCCGGTCTGCTTGTGTAGCAGGATAGAATCCATTTTTATGAACTACGGAAGAAAAATGGAAGATATGGTAAGGGGTCTCTGTGTTTTTTCAGACAGCGGATACCACAGAATAGTTATTCTGTGGTTATTTTGTCTAAACCGATCCTCATCCGGTTCATGACTTTTTCATACTGTCTCGTGCTTGCCGCCACATAGATGCGCGTAGTCTCGATCGATGAATGACCCAGAATATCTGCAAGGTGGGCCAGATTCTTTTCAATGGAGTAGAAGGTCTTTGCAAACAGATGTCTGAAATTATGGGGAAACACTTTTGACGGATCTACTCTGGCTTCCTCACACAGCCGCTTCAGGGAGTGGCAGATATTGCTCCGGTCCAGATCTCTGCCGCTTCTCGTGCGGAAGATACAGCCGCTTTTTATTTTTTCGTTTCTGATAAATTCCTTCAGCTTTTTAATCAGGTTTTTCGGAAAGATAATCAGCCTGCATTTCCCCTTCATATAGATCTCTGTTTTTCCCTGGCAGACTGCCTCCACGGTAACGTATGGCAGCTCACTGATCCTGATTCCGGTGCTGTAGATACCATCATGAGATAATAGAGCTGTGATTTTCCCATTCTCCCTGCGCTGTCCAAAAGTCTTCGGTAATCCTGTTCCGTCAGTTCCCGCTCTTCATCGATATAGGCCTTTTTCTGTACCTTCAGGAATTTCACCTTACACATATCCATATTCATAAATTCCAGATAGGAGTGAATGGCCGAAAGCTTACCATTGACAGTCCCCGCTTTGTACTGGCTGCTGAGATAACGCCGGTACTGTAAGATCGCCGCCTTACTGATCTCGGCTTTATCCATATAAGCAAGCAGCTGTTCCACTTCATGCAAATACTTACGTATGGTGGCATCGGCTTTTTCCTCGTTCTTCAGATAATCCTCATATCGTTTGATATTCCTTGCATTTTCCATGACAGGCCTCCATTTTTCCAGTCAGACGTTTATAAGTGATTGTATGGCAAAGACACCTGACGCCGGAATGGCGGACTGTGCCTTTAGCAGCCTTTTTAGTTTCCTTATTATCAGAAAAAACTATGCATCAGTTTAGGAACCTTTATGAAATGTTGCCTTCCGGCTCTGTCCAAAAGAAGTATTTTCAGTATGAAAAGCCGGTATTGAAGTGATGCGTTCAATACCGGCTTAATATTCCTGATACGTAATAGTTAAGACTCTGATATGTATTCCCAATCATTATAATGGATACATAAGTAAAACTCAAATCACCTCGTTCGCCTCAACCAGAGACTTCTGAAGCATTTAGCGCGAACACTTCACAGCCAGCAGTTTCTGTATATCATCAAACTGCTCCCTGCATGTAACACGATAGTGGATCCAGCCACCGTCACCGCAGGGATACTTCGTATCGATATACTCCCGTGCATAGGGCTGCAGCTGGCCATAGACAGACTGAAACTGCTTGTCAGACAATCGGATCATCACTGTAAAACTGTTATTTTCAGCGAAGAGATTGCACATCAGTTTCTGTTTCAGCTTGTGAGCGATTCCCCAGCCGTACTGGCTGCCATATGGAAAGACTATTTTCTGTTCAGTTCCAAATGTTCTGGATAACCATTCGTTCAGTGAGGTAAATAACCCGCCGTTTTCACCGCAATACGCGGTCATAACAGCAATTGTTGGTACTTCCTTCTTATTCAGCATCCGTTCGTACATAGTGGCCTCCATCTGTTCTCATTATTGACCTGATTGTACCATATATCCTGCGTGCCAACAACTCCTTAATTACAGAATGAGAGAAAATCCGGGCGTCATACAGGCCGTTTATCCGGAGGCCAGCCTTTTCTCAAGCTCCTTGACCTGCAATCCCGTTTCATGCATAACAAAAAGGCGGGAATCATAACAAAAAGGCGGGAATCCATCAACCAGGATTTCCGCCTTTTTTGAACATATACCCTCAAAACCACACATTGTACATATCTTTTCATCCGTTCTTATTTCCTCTTTTCCTAAACCAACTTGGTTAAGCCCTCGACCTATTAGTGACAGTCAGCTCCATACGTTACCGCACTTCCACCTCTGCCCTATCTACCTCGTCGTCTTCAAGGGGTCTTACTCTTGCGATGGGATA
>NZ_JANFYJ010000300.1:0-304 GCF_024460495.1 Hungatella sp. SL.1.14
CTCCCACCAGTCCGAAGGTCTCTCCCTTGTAGATCTTGAAATTGACATGACAACAGCGCTGTAATCTCCGGTCTACTGCTCATTTCCCCTCCTAAATCTTAATTTTTTAACTCAATCAGGGCATCGAATATATTTTTCGATAACTCATAATGTTTACAGCGCTTTGATTCATTTTTTATAACTAGATCACCGGTTATTCCAAACATCTCCGAAACATCGGTTCGCTCCTGCTTATTTGTGCAATTTCCGTTCACATTCCATGCACAGTTAGCGCACTGTTTCTTTATCTGGATTTTTTCGGCAG
>NZ_JANFYJ010000301.1:0-304 GCF_024460495.1 Hungatella sp. SL.1.14
AGTCTCCCTGCGTGAGACAGATACCGGTATCAATCGGATCACTGTATTTCGTGTTTAACTCAATATCATAGTTTACCATCTATACCACCTTTCCCATGATTACATATGACGCCCCTGCTCTTATCAACAAAACTTTATCTCCTATGGATGGCGCATAACTGGAAATATATTTATACGGCTTCTGGCTGGCCGTTCCCTCCCCATAAAAGCGGACATATGGACGCCCGTTAGATATACTCATCACATTTGCCATTCGATAAGTTTTTCTCTCACCTACGACATAATCTTTTATGTCCTGGAGACG
>NZ_JANFYJ010000302.1:0-304 GCF_024460495.1 Hungatella sp. SL.1.14
ACCCGCTCTGCAATCAGTTCCTCCAGTTCTTCCCCGGCCGGTGTCTTATTCGAAGCTCAGGAATACATGAGCGGCTCTCCATTCTCACCGGTAAAGGTGGAGGTATCCACATTCATGATACGTCCCCATAAATACTTGTTTTCTGTGAACTGCTGGCCCAGCAGCTCACTTCCGTATTTCGTTCCATCCTCCCCGACCAGAATGGATCCCATGGCCTGTTTCGGGAAAAATACTTTCGCTATTCCGGTGACCACCAGCGGAAACACCACTCCGCAGATCACGGTCAGTATCAGGAAGAATCCTA
>NZ_JANFYJ010000303.1:0-304 GCF_024460495.1 Hungatella sp. SL.1.14
AAAAAATAGCCCGCAGATTGTTGGTCAGTTAAGAATCGGTGATTTGAAGGCTTCATAAGGAGGAAAAGAATGGACCATCTTATGTTGGTAAAAAATCTGTTCAATGATATGTTTGTGTTTCTTAATGGTACTCAACCACTGCCTTTAGAATCGCTGGATGATGTCTACCAGGGGGAACCACTATTTCTGGCGCTGATTGGAGGTTTGGACCAGGCACTTTTGGTTGATTATAATAGCGCAATGCAGGAAAGCCATGGATTCTATAAGAAGTATTGCGGCAGAGAACTTACTGAAGAGGAATGGG
>NZ_JANFYJ010000304.1:0-304 GCF_024460495.1 Hungatella sp. SL.1.14
CGGTCTGACAGATGATCAGGCTGCCTGTCAGACCGTGAATCCGATGAAAACTGTCAGAATGGAATTGCCTCGTTATATAACTAAAGGTTATGGCTTTTATTCGATCTGTGGCTCATGAGGAAAATGTCTTGACTTTTATATGGAAAAGTATAATAATGAAAAAAATTAAGAAACACATCATCTAGGGAAAGAGGAAGATACGTATGGAAAAGACGAACATCGACTGGGGAAATTTAGGCTTTGGATACGTACAGACGGATAAAAGGTATGTATCCAATTTTAAGGGCGGAGCCTGGGATGAGGG
>NZ_JANFYJ010000305.1:0-304 GCF_024460495.1 Hungatella sp. SL.1.14
TTTAACTGCAAATGGCTAGAAACCAGGAAAATACCAAACTTTAAAACGAAGCAACACCGCTGTGAAACCCGCATAGAATCGGACTTTCAGCGGTGTTTTATTTTGTTTGACTGTCAAATACGGGAGTATATCACAAAGTGGAAGCGGTGGGAATTGGTTTTAAGAAAGAATGGCATCCCCGCACCTTCTATGGTAAAATAGTTCCAATGAGACTGCGGTCAGCGATTGGCTAATGAAATGCAGAAAGAATACGGGAGAATGTGAAATGATAGCATTGAAAATTGAAGATATGAAACTATTTACT
>NZ_JANFYJ010000306.1:0-304 GCF_024460495.1 Hungatella sp. SL.1.14
CCACCGGATAGCCGCCTCCTGTTCGGCAAATACCGGGGATGCATTCAATGCCTCCTGTATTTTCCTGTACGCCGTTTTTTCCGCTTCCGTCTTCTGAAAGGGAAGGACATCCCTATATACAGGAATTACGCGGGCAAGTCTTATTTTTTCGTCAGGAGCCTTTTCCATAACTCCTAAGGATACCGGCTCCTCCGCCTTAATCACTGCCGCCGTTACTCTGGCCTGCTTTTCTTTCTCTGCCAGCTCCTTCGGCATATCGTCGTATTGACTGCCTACGTTCTCACGGAGGCTTTTATCTCCGATA
>NZ_JANFYJ010000307.1:0-304 GCF_024460495.1 Hungatella sp. SL.1.14
AAGAGGTCCGGAGGATGCGAAGAATCTGCTGGAGTACTGAAATTTTGAGGGCGGTACGTATTACAGTGATCTTCGAAGAACTCACGGCTATGAGAAGCCGCATCAAATCAAGGTTTGGTGTCTTGGGAATGAGATGGATGGAACGTGGCAGATGGGTCATAAAACCGCAGGAGAGTATGGCCGGATCGTCTCAGAGACCGCACGGCTGATGAAGTGGCTGGATCCGGATATCGAGACCGTGGCCTGCGGCAGTTCCGGCCTGGCGATGCCGACGTTTGTCGAATGGGAATACCGGTTACTGGAT
>NZ_JANFYJ010000308.1:0-304 GCF_024460495.1 Hungatella sp. SL.1.14
CAAGTATGAACAGGAGGAAGGTGTAAAGCCTACCTATGAGTGGTATCAGGACACCTTGAAACCGTAAAATTTCTGCAATTAAATCTACAATACCCCTTTCATTATCTACTAATAATATTTTATTGCTTATTTTATCACTTCCTTGCTTTTATTCTTTTATCTAAAGGCTTTTTTGCAGTTGCATGACTGTTTTCCCATCCTTATCAAGGGCGAGACCGCCGTTTAAGCTGCCTCCATTCCAGAATTCAAAAGAATTCATGAGCGCTGCCGTAATATTCTGGCCGTATCCGCCCGCCTGGTATCC
>NZ_JANFYJ010000309.1:0-303 GCF_024460495.1 Hungatella sp. SL.1.14
TCTACCTCCTCCGGCTCCTTAATGCCCAGGAGGCGCGACACGCAGTCTGTCAGTTCAAAACGGTTCACCGGCTTTAGAATGTATTCCCGGACTCCGCACCGGATTGCTGTCCTGGCATACTCAAATCCCGGTAAGCGCTGATCACCACATACTGTGCCGTGATTCCGTCGGCCTGGGCCTTCTCAATCATGGCCAGCGAATCTGTGGATGTAATCAGTGTATGCACGCCTCCTTATGTCCACAGTGAAATTGCAGTTCATGGAATGGAAGCGGGCAGTAATGTCCTTGTAGAGAAGCCCATGG
>NZ_JANFYJ010000031.1:0-83267 GCF_024460495.1 Hungatella sp. SL.1.14
TGGATTCAGGAATCTCACGGCATGCTTTCTTTCTGAGTCTGCTGACCCAGTTGTAAAAGGTCCCGGGATGAATCCCATGTTCCTTGCATCACTGAAAATCAGTGAGACCGCTGCTCCTGCATTCCATGATCAGCTGGTATTGCTTGTCAGCTGGTACTCTGGCATTGTAATTGGACATTTTTTAACACCTCCACAAATATGTAGTGAAGTGCTCGCACCTGACAATGGGATTTATTGTATTCCAGAGTAAAATGCTTGCATCTAGCTATCTACTATTATGGAGTATTTGGTAGTAAAGCGCCAGCCTCCCTAATACTTGGCGCTTACGTATCTTATAAGCCACTTACGTTACAACTATACTATATCACAACAAAAATAAACGCCCGGACATCTATGACAGACATCCGGGCACTCTCTCTGATTTAATCCAATTCCTCTACATTAACACCCAGCGCATTTGCAAGCGCTAACACTGATTTCAATGACAAATTCCAAGACTTTCGCTCCCCATATTCCAATCGCTGCAATTGCGAAATACTCATGTGAGCACGACCAGCTAACTCCTGCTGTATCATTCCACGCACAAGACGCAGATTACTGATCAAGTCTTCTTTATCGGTTTCTAAATCTCTAATAACATGTCCGCTACTTTAGCAATAACTGCTTCGTGAAATACAGGATACATCTTTTGCAGCCTCCGAATGCTGATACTGCTCCAGATAACAGAAAACGGCTGCGCTGTGTACCACTTAAAATATGCAAGCAGCCAGCCGCTCTAGTATCGATCATTTCGCTCTTCTCTATCGCCGCCAAATCCACGTATGGCCAACTCCGATCCCGACTTTCCTGCTACCACAGACTCATCTCCAATTTCAAAACGGCGTACCACTTCATTCTGGAGAAACATTCTCCAGAATCCATCAGGAGCATACCTGCAATCCGGGCAGGCATATTCTATCATATCACCCATGTGAATCATGGCTCCTTCAACATACATTTCATCATAAGCGTGGATCATCTGGTTTCTCCCCCTGACGCATAATATCCAGCATATACAGTTCATCTGCACTATAACCAGGTCTTCGGTCACTGTTCAAATACTCAGAAAGTGCCACTTTATCCCTTTTGATTTTAACACACAGTATTTATCCCACACTGCATTCTCAGCACTAACAAATTGAAGCCGTTCAAACGTTAATGAAGAAATCAGAACAAACTACGCTCCCAAGTTTCCCAACCGAATTGCTTTTTCCAGTTTCTTTACGGATATTGCGTTATTAAAAAAATCCTCGCTTATATTATACCCCCAGCTGGAAGTGTGAGTCAAGCAGTTGGGGTTTATTGGATTATGCAGGAACTCCATTTCATTACCGTAGTAGATCGAAGCTCTGTTACTGAAAGTGATGCTGTCGGATTTAAATTTTCTAATATTCATACCTATATTTTACACACTTCTACCGGCACATTTACATATTTCTTCAACCGTGCTCGATAATCAATAAGCATATTATCCTCCACGCCTTTGTAGTCTGGAACTTTAATGGATGTTCCTGCTTTTCTCAGTGACTGATACTTACTAATCCCCAGATTATGTTCCTTTATAATTTCAACTTTAAGCAGATTACCTTGAAAGCTTCCAAGCAGTTCAGCCACTCTTTCTCTATTCTCAATGTCATCTGTAAATCCTGCAATGACCGGAATCCTAGCAACAGTCAGTGCGCCTCTTTTCATTAGAACGCTCAAGTTATTATAATAACTATCTAAATTGCCTTTGAGCACATTTCTACAACGCATCTTATCCAGAATCTTGATATCTACATAAAATAGATCAACATATTTCAATGCTATCTCTAATTGCTCGATATTTGAAAATAAACTGGTTTCTATTGTAATATGTATTTTTTCAGAATGCAGCCTCCGTAGTACATCCTCCAGCTCACTCATCTGCAATAAACACTCTCCTCCAGAGAATGTCACTCCTCCTGGAAGTTTGTCTAACATCATAGGATCTGTAATTTTATATTCTGTAATATCACCGATATAAAACTCTTTATCCCTGATCACTTCCTGATACAATTCTGCACTGCTATACCATCTGCCGTAGAGACCTTCATTTCCATCCTTTATATATCTCTGTATGGCTGGTTCAAGATTCTCTGGATTACTGCACCATGGGCAGCGGATGGAACACCCTTTGAGAAAAACTGTAGTTCTTATTCCCGGGCCATCATGAAAAGAAAATCTCTGGATGTCGGTAACTAATATCTTGTCCATCATGATCTGATCTCTTTATCGCACATATCAAAGGCAGCGGCAATCACCTGATCCATGTCATAATATTTATATTCCCCTAATCGATAATCGAAACAGGCATCAATCGGGCCAGTATAAACTACCTTATCGGCTACTGCGCCATAAAGGCCAGAGTTCACTACTAAATAATCATACTTCATGTCTACCTCTACTAATAACTTTACTAGCTATATTCTTAATATTAGATATAAAAAACTGATCTTTTATAATAAATAGAACAGCAAAGTAAGTCACTGCACCAGCTATAACTATAATACTTGTGTGAAGAATGGACGGTGACAACGCATTTCCTAACATATATGCAACACCAAACATGATAAGTCCTGCTATATAATAATGCACGCCTTCTTTTATTACCCTAAGGGGGGAAAGCTCCTTTCTCACAATTATCAATTGAATTACAGCGATGCTCATCTCTGCAACCACTGAAGCAATGGCTGCCCCTATTGATTGCCACAATGAAATAAAAATACTATTTAAAACAAAATTAACACATGCGCCAAATACAACTGTAAATGTGAAAATATTTTGCCTCTTTGATGGTATCAGATACTGCATGCCTGTCACATTATTTATTCCTATTGCTAATATTAAAAGAGCAAGTATCTTCAGTAGAATAACGACCTTATCATAATTAGGTCCGAAGAACCAAGGCACTAAATTAGAAGATACGCTGATCAATCCCAAGCACAATGGAACTCCGAGAAACCAAACGAAGCGGTATCCACGATACATTAATCGCCTTATCTCATCTGTATCTCCAAGTTCAAAATAGTAGCCTATCCTCGGTATCATAACGGTACCCAATGCGGTAACAAGCGTTAGAATAGTCCTTGATATCTTTAATGCCTGTTCATAATATCCGTTTTCAAAGGAACTTTGAGTTATGACACCGATCATTGTCTTATCAAGCACAGTATACACCTGAATTGCAATAGTTGGCACAAATAAGGTAATAACTGTAGGTAATAACCTAAATGGATGAATATCTTTTTTACTTATTTTAGTAATATACTTGGGAAGATATGCCCACAGAGACAGATTGCTTAAGAAAACAAAAACAGCCAGTCCAAATGCATAAACCAGAATATCATCTTTAGTCTTTACAAAAATAAAAATGTATAAGATACTGATAATTCTAATTATCGTGTTCCTGATAACTATTTTTCCAAACTCTTCTAATCCCTGGAAAAACCATGTTACATCAACAAATACCGCTAATATATTAAATGCGAGTACGAGATATAAGGGAGTATTATCATTGAAGAGGCTAAATATTACATATATAAGGAACGCACAACCGGAGGTAAAAAAACCAAGAATCTTTGTGTTCCAAAATACCTTTGACCTCTTATCAGCGGAGTCCTGAACATATGATATTTCTCTTTGTCCATAGATAGTTATACCCAGTGTCGCAAATAGTGTAAAATAAGTTACCATTGATCCAGCGTAACTCACTGTTCCAATCCCGTCTGCTCCTAATGCCCTAGAAACATATGGAGTTGTTATTAATGGTGTGATTAAAAGCAATATTTGATAGCTTAAGTTAAACAGATAATTCTTTTTAATGCTTTTCCTTGCCATTATTATCCCCCTCAGATCGCATTAATCCCATATTCAGATAACAATCCCCCTTATTTCAGGTCAAACGGCTATTTCACTTTCTATCGCACGTTTGATCAGAATATCTTTATAATTCTCCGGTAAATCATTAAAGTAGGCACTAAAGCCCCAAACTCTAACAATCAAATTAGGAAATGCGCTGGGATCTTTTCTTGCGGCAATCAATGTTTTGCTGCTTACAACGTTCATCTGCATCTGAAAGAAACCTTTCTTAATTGACGCCTTAATAAACAGTGTAAACTTTTTGAGATTATTTTTAATAAAATCCGGTGTAACAAAATAGTCTATTACATTTCCATTGGATCTCTGGCCGGAATAATCAAGAGAAGAAGCAAAATTGATTAACTCCGTATATGCCACACCCGATGGTGCTGATATGTGAACAGCAAGAGGTTCATTTTTGTTTCTTCCATCAAATGTAGCACCAACTACAGCTCCGGATTCCACATAGTTTGAAGCGCTTAATCCCCACTTCACCTTCCCATAAAAACGGTTTCTATAAGATGACAAATTATTATACACTCTGTCTGTCATCTGCTCTACTAATTGAGCGACCTGAGTATTCTCTGTACCATACCATTTCTTTAAAGAGGAATCAACTGATTCAAAATTGCTTTCCCTGCAAATACTTCTTACCTGATCCAGCGTAAATTTCTTTTCCTCGAAGCACAGTTCTTTAATATTCAATAGGCTATCAACAGCATTTGCCAGCCCAACAGTTAAAACCCCATAATTATTGTATGTAGCTCCTCCTTCGGATATATCTTTTCCCTTCACTATGCAATCTTCCGTGAATAGACTTCTAAGAGGATTCTTCTCCCATCTAATATCATTCAATATATTAATTACGGTCTCTGCTTCTCTATCGACCTCGTTAAGAAACAATGTAAGTAACCCTTCGAAGTTCTTGCATGCTGTGAACTCATCATTGTTATATGTCTTTTCAAAGCATCTTCCAAAATTTATAGATTTAATGTTATTCTTTTCAAGAGACTTACCATACGCCATGGGCTCCCAACACGCAGAAGTTACATAATTACATGCATCGGCATGTGTATATCCAAACTCCTCTAAGGCAGGGATGATAACATCATCATTTGATAACAGGGGACACCCTACACCGGTTGCTATACATTGAATTGCAAGCTCTAATAAATCATCCGGCATTTTTGAACTAATACGTAATAAAATCTTAGGATCCGGAATCGGCTTATCCCTCATTACCTCTATGAATATATGTGTGTATTCGTTGCAGAAATAGTCACCATTAGGATCAATACCACCTAATACAATAATCTGCCCCGTATCACCGAGAAGTTTTCCGGAACTTTTAAATGCAAAATACCTATGCATTTCACTATAAAAGTCTCCAATAATCTGAACAGACTCTGGTATATCTAATTTATATCTTGCCAGCACTTTATCAAGACGTCCGATACCAACCAATGTATGCTGAGATTGCCAAAAGAGACTTGACCAAAATAGTATTCTTTGCAATGCCTCCTCCAGGGAAGAACATTTCTGATCCTTCATTCGCAGGAAATACGTTTTAGTATTGTTCAGTCTGTCAATATCTGCTGTATCCTTTAATGTCAGTATGGCCTCTTGGATTTCTTCAACTATTCGATCAATATATGAAAGGATACCACGAAGCATAATCTGGACTTCATAAGAAACGCTATTGTTATAATTTCCTGATCTATTAATCAAATCATTGATGGAATTATCCAGAATAAGCTCATAATCAGGGGTTGTGTTGTCTTCAAGCGCATATATGTTGCTGAAGTATAATCCTGTATCTATCCATGTCTGGAATCTGTTGCCGAACCGTATTGTAATGTTGATGAGTCCAAACATTTTGTTATACTCATCTGCTTTGCTTTTCTTGAAATAAACATGCCTTTTACTTGAAGATTTTTCATCCGGGGTCAGCATGGAAAGCATATTGCTTCGACTTGAATAATATGCCTCTTCTTTCTTATTCTGATATATGTCTGTTCTCTTTATTTTATCTACAATAAAATTTTTTAAATTCATTATAAAAACTACCTTCTTACTGTATGCAGGCCATACTCGACTATTTACGTTTCTCCAAGTATTCTTCTAATTTTCCAGGCTCTACGGTCTTTCCAGTCCTTCCAGCCACTGCATCCTTAAAAGCTACTTTTACTGTATCTGCTACTAAATCCTTATGTCTTACGTATTTATTCATTAAATACGTGGCCATCATAATAAAAAATGGTCTGAGTTTGCGAACTCCTATATTCTTTCCATACTTCATATCATATAAAAAGCAATTCCGATATCCATAGTATCCTTTCCAGGAAAACTCATCATTAGCAGGTGGAATAATTTGCTTGTGCAGGCAGGCAGAAGTCACATATCTGATTTTAGTATAAGCAAGACACCTTCTTGCATAATCGCTGTCATCGTACATAATGAAATAGCTGGAATCAGGATATCCAACTTGCCTTACAATATCCATGCAAAAAAGAGGTCCTTCTAAGGGGAATGCATATGTGTCAACACATTCTTCTTTTAATTCTGTTGAATATACTATTTTATACCTACCATTCACCTTAAAAACAAACGGATTCGTCAGATTATATGATACTGAAATACGATCCGTAAAATTTTCATCTGTTCGCGATGGAATGGTCACTTTATGCCCCTCATCCAACTTTGACAAAAGTATTTCTAAACAGTCTTTTTCAGGCAGAACATCATCATCCATTGCCCAAAGAAAATCATGATTGTTTGAAAATGCTATTTTAAAAGCCTTTTCAAATCCTCCTGCTCCTCCAGTGTTGGTATCATTATAGTGGTAGCTTATTCTAATTCCCTTCCACAAACCTGAAAATCCAGATTGTGATATCCCATTAACAACTATAATACCCTGTTGGAAAAGCATTTCCATAGTACCATCCACAGAGTGATTATCCACAATATAGATGGTATTAATTTGATGCGTCTGCTCACTCAAAGCATTTAATAATCTTAACAAATACTCTTTTCTGTTGTAAGTGACCGTAGCTACGCAAACATTGCGTGCTTCCATTTTTTCTTTTTCCAATTTCTATCTTCCCTTCAAAATATTCACAATCCCTGGCATCCACCTATAGCCAAGATATCTGAGCTTTGTTGCTATGCTGTCCAACTCAGATAGCTTCGTCTTCTCTCCGGTCTGCCTATTTAAATACGCCTCTACCCCACATCCGAAAGTTCCCTTCCAACTTGGCTTTTTGATAAACTTGCGAAGGCACATTGTGAGTCCCTCTTCCATAGACACAAAGCTTAAATCAGGACATATAGAAAGTAATTTGGAGTTATCAAATGTCCTGTCAAATAACCTGTCGTATCGGACCTGATATTCATTTTCCATAACCTTACAGATACCACTGCTATCCTCTGGTTGGTAAAGTTTTGATGTTATACCGGCATGCTCCTGCAACACTCTACTATAAATCTTCCATACCTCCCACCACTCCATATGTTGCGTTCCGGTCAGATTAAGTACCTCACCATAAGCTCTTTTGTTTCCAACGAGGTCAGCTATAGCCTGTGCAACATCCCCCCCACACGTCATTGTGGTTTGATGGCACGCCACATCTTTGGGCAGAGGAACGTTCCTGCCATGTAACGCTCGGTACAGCCATACATTCTTTTCAATAGTACCCAACTGAAGCCTTTCAACATTGTATGTTATGTAAGGTCTAATAACTGTCCAGTTTGAGGAACCACTGTTAAATAACAGATTCTCTTGTCTTGCCTTTGCCAGTGCGTATTCGTCTGTCGCAAGGAAAGTATCATCGTTGCTTACATCCAATAGTCTGGATGAACACTCCGTAATAGGACTTTCCGAATCAGCATAAACCCTGCTTGAGCTAGTAAAAATATACTGATCCGTAGATTCCAATAGACTATTTACTCTCGATGCAAATTCATCAGATCTATAAATCATAAAATCCACAATAGTATCATACTTTTGCTTGAGTATCTCTGAGAGGAAGTTTTCATCATGAGCATTACCTCGCAGGTAATGGATATCTTCGGCAGAACCATGTTGATATCTTGATGTTACAAATACTTGTTCGCCACGATTGCTTAATTTCTCTATTAATGGCATCCCCATTGCTCCAGTGCCACCTAACACCAATACTCGCATATTTACTATACCTCGCTATTGAAATGGTTTAGAAATCCCTATTTCTACCCAACAGTTTCTTTACTGTCTTTATTCCTTCCCCACCCAGAACTTTCTTTACTTCCGTTTTTACTTTTCCCTTTACTGTAGTATGAGAATGGCTCAGTACAGAATAGGCCTCTGTATCCTCCTTAGTATCGACAAAAACCTCAAAGATAATAGAGCTGTCCATCTCCGGTGACAGGAATGTAGGCAGATTTTCCATATACTCTTCTTTATTCTCTGCAGATAAATACTTAAAGCCCAGATCCTCTGCATAGTGTTTCACTAATTTCTTGGATTTTGCTCCATTGTGTCCCTCGGCAGCTATGTAGGGATTTGCATCATCTCCAAATTGATAAGCTCTGTTATCAGGGTTTTTAAATTCAGTACCTAAACCATTATTAACCAGGATGATGCGTACATTCTTGCCATAATGCCTGTTTCCCAATGAGTTCATATCATAAAAGAAGGCAAGATCCCCAAACACTCCAAAGACCAACTTGTCTGTAACCAGTGAGTTCCCCAAAAGCGAAGACAGCCCTCCGTCAATACCGTACCCACCTGTGTTAGCATATCCCACAACACTGCCTGGTGCCTCAAACATGCTCCACATCCTATACGAATTGTATATGCCCATATGCAAGATACAATCCTCTGGAAGCTTTGGTAGCGTATTTTTAGCTAACCAGGCATTAGAGAACGGCAACTCAGGTAGTGCTTCAGAAATCTTCTTTGCTTCTGATTGCCATAATTTCAGGTAAGTATGGTCTGAAGCCCCCGTTGCTCTGTCTGCATACACAGAAAAGAAATACTCCTCTTCCATAGCAAAAATATATCTCTGTGTCTGGAAAGTATCCATGATCTCTCCGTTTGGATCAACTCTCCAAACTTCTTTCGCATGAATACGAAGAGGCATTCCGGTGATTTCCCCAATATGGATTACGATATCCGCTCCCATTGCCGGTGTATTATATTCCCATTGATAAGAAGCCAAAACAACATTTACTCTATAGTTGCCATGATAGTTACTTACTTGATCGCAGCAGACGACAGCATTATATTTGTCACAAAAAGCATTCACAACATCCAACTGTTCCACTGTCCATTTCCGATGTGCGCCTACAAATATGGCAATATTTACACCATCAGGTATCTCTGGCAATCTATTCTTATAAGCATCAAAATAAGTGACTCTTTGAATAACCCTCTCCTGTGGTAATGAATTCTGATTGAAAACACGGCTGTATGTGGTGAAAAGGTTAATATGCACCGGTCGTCCGCCGTTCCTTCGTAATTCCGTTAGTGCTCTATTTATCAGTACATTACAATGCCACTCATCCTGTGCTGTATGAATGATTGGCACTTGGACACTTAGTTTTACCGTATCCACAGGTTGTACTGACCTGTCAATCGCCTGTTGAAATCCCTGTCCGATTCTCCCGGGGTGTTGCGTGGATGTAATTGCAACAACGGGAAGCTTTCGGTAGTAAGCCTCGGTCAGCCCTGAAAAATAGTTTCTGGACGCCGTCGCCTGGGTACATGATAATGCTACCGGCTCACCGCACTCAGCCGCCATACCACAAGCCATGTAAGCTGCACTGCGTTCGTCATAAGCAGAATAAAGTTCAAAATAGTCATCCTGCTGCATGCTTACAACCAATGATACATTTGTGGTTCCCGGACTAACAATCACCTTTTTTATATTATGAGCCTTCATCAGACTCATCATCATCAACACATTTTTCTCTTCGGAAAAATTGCTCACATTACCATCCTCCTACAGTTTTGATTTTACTGGTGCCTGACTTGCACCTATCCTCAGTCATCTAAAGCTTTCTTTAGATATCCAATTAATTTTTGTCGCTCTTTATCCCTGATTTCAAAACTATCTGGCAAATCAGAATCTAATATCTCTATAAATGCAGCCATATCAGCAACAAAACGTTCTTCACAACCATACAATGTGAGCAGGTTTGAAATACGACTGGTTTGCTTCGCATTGTGAGTATACTGCCTGTGGAATGTAAAAAATGAAGTATTAAAATATATCGAAAACAATGTAGTGTGAAAAGAATCAGTCATTACATAACTTGCTCGATCTATATACTTCACATATTCCCTCGGCCCTCCATTGCAAAACCTTATTCCCTTTATTCTTTCATACTCTTCTTGCGGATAAGCAAATGCTACCATCGGTAGTCCCCTATCACTTCTAAGTTTTTCCATTGCCTGCAATGCGAAATCACAGGGTTTGTCTAAAAAATGAATGAATATGTACTCTCCCTCCAAATCATCTGCCGCCTTACTGAAATCTCTCCATTCGTCCGGTGTCAAGAAAGAGGTCGGATCTGACAGGCGAATAGCATCACGGCCAGTTAATTCTGCTATATTGTCTACACCCTCCTGCTCTCTTGCGGATAATAATTGGAATTTTCTAATTTCTTTTGAAAAGGACCTTTTATTATAGTCTTCTATTTCACTTCCAAAGCTGGGCGCAAGTGCTATCTTTTTTTTGTCCGATACAAATCCTAAAAAGGATACCAGGTCATATCGTCTGGAGCCATTCCATATCTGATCACTTCCAGCAATAAAAGCAATGAAGTCTTCGGATTTTCCTATATTCTTTAGTTGGCTATAGCTGTAACCTTCAGGCTGCAATGTGTCATCTACAAACCGGTCTATAGACTCTTCGGATTTCTTCGAAAGGCTTCCTATAGATTTTTTTCCAGCAGATCTTAATGATGTATACTTTGATATATACCCTTTATACCGAAAACTATCTATGGCAAATCGGACTATCTCTCCCAGGTAATAGGTATACCTCTGAATACCAGGAAATGTTCTATATAAAGGGATACAGTGATACCCCATCTTTTCTACCATACTTTTCGTTGCATAGCATTGAAGTGCTGACCCGTAATTTCTCTTCCATAATGTAACTAAACCGATTTTTTTCATCTTCATCACTCCAATTTGTTAAGTATCTTCTGAGGATTAGTGTTTTGAAGGTACCCTTATTTTTATTTTCCTCTTGAGCTGTTTAACTTCCACATGATTTACAGTAGCAAAAACATATATCATGACATATACTAAGGTTTGAATCAGCGTAGTGTCTGAAAATACGGTCATCAAAATTACAATACAAGGCAACAGCCTGTCACCCCCTCTTCTTCTGATAGCCTGCACAGCAAACATCAAAATAAACAAGGCTGCGCATATGACTCCGTCAATATAAATCAAGTGGTACAATCCAGACATATACATTGTTAATTCGGTTCCAGCATCACCTGTGCCGAACAAAAACTCTGACCTATTAAAAAGAGAAATATAATATTGCCCTCCACCTAAGCGGCCTTGGATGGCAGAGTTTTGCCCTCCTATTCCAGTAAATATTCTCTGTACACTATACTGTAGCTGTGGCGACATAATATAAGCAACAAGAACCATTAATACAGCAACGATAAATACTCCAAACCACTTTCTTTTAATTTTTCCTGTTCCAAAACTATTGTAGAACAGATATAATCCCCATAAGCCCACAGCAAGCATAATACCCATGCCTGATGTACTGGCGATAATTCCTATGCTTATCAATAATGCAAATTTAAGACTTCTTTTGCTGCCACTCTTAAAAAGCAGATACACCAGAACAGGATAAGCATATTGTGTGTAAGCAGACGGTTCAATAAAAAAAGCTGATGGTCGATAAACTCCGGAGGCCGTTCCGGTTGATATAAGTGTCTCATAGCTGGACATGCCATCTCGCAACATTCCAATGTTTAAAAATGGAATGTGAATATTAGCTATCAAATGCGCCAGGTTCTGTAAGATAAGACATGCCGATGCAAAGCAACTAATCCTCACAGTCCATTTAAAAAAATCATCGAAATCGAACCAGTTATTACTTAGAAAAATTACCAGCAAGATCAAAAAAAGCATAGTAATAAATTCTTCAACCGATGTTCCATGATTGATTATACGGAATATGGCATATGGGGCAACAAAATACACGCTCTTCATACTTAACCATCTACTGCTCAAAAAGAAAAGTATGTATGGAATCGAAGCAATAATAATCGCCATACTAAGGGTCACTGGTAAGAATGAACGAAGAGGCTGCACTATCACCATAACTGCAAATAAAAATGCAAATATTCTATCAAGCCCGTTGTGTTTAATTAACCTTACTGCTGTATTTTGCTTTGTCAGCGTCGTTGCTGTGGTTGCATTCATGCTTTTACCTCATTTTTGCTCTTATATCTTCACCGAAGTTATCTTTTTCTTTTCAAGAATTTCCTGGTATAGGCTTTTCAAATTATCAATATTCCTATCCATAGAGAATGTTCCAGAAGTTATGTATCTTTGTCCATTTTTTGCTGTCCTTCTTGCCTCTTCCGGATGTTCTATTGCGTACACTATTTTCCTTGCCAGTTGCTTTGCATTTCCCTTCTCATACAGAAAACCTCTTCCGTCTTCTATTATCTCAGGAGTAGCGCCTTTATTTGCACCTATAACAAGCGCCCCGGTAGCCATAGCTTCTACTGTAGCCCTTCCAAAGCCTTCCCCATCTGAACACATCAGTCCAATATCAGACTCAGCCCACTTCTTTGGCATATCATCTACATAACCTTCAAATTTAACATGGTTACCGAGCCCTCTTTTCTCCACCATTGCCATAAGATTTTTTTTGAATGTGGGTTCTATATTCCCATAAAAGTAAAGGTAAATATTCTCATAACCTTTCTTAAGGAGTAGTGACAGCGCTTTTATGGCTTCCACATGACCCTTGAAAGCGTTGTAACCACATAACGACATATGAACGGTCTCTCCAGTAAAAATCTCTTTTGTTCTTAAATCGTCGGCTCCTTCTGTATATACTCCATCATATATAACTCTGGCATTATGGTTGAATTTATCTTTGTAACAATCGTAAATATATTTGGATATTGTAATAATTGCGTCAGTCTGTTTTATACTGCGTAATTCAACTTTTTTATCATACGGCTCCCTGTTAAAATATGAAACAGGTTCCTCTCTCAAATGCCATATAACAGGAATACCAAGCTTCTTTGCGCTTTTAATTCCAACCGGAGAAATTCCTGTGTTTATATGGAGGAGATCCACTTTCTCCTGCTTTAAAATATTTAAAATCTGGATTTCACTTCTGAATGAAAGAACGCGCTTAACCCGTATCTTTATCTCCTCAACTATTCCCCTCCCCTTTAGCCATGAGAAGAACAAACACTTGAAAACCGGAATATTCCTTTCTTCAAGTCTGGTCTCTAATGTCCCCCTTGATCCGGTAATGACAATCACATCAAAGTTTCCATCTTCTATGAGCTTATCAATGATCTCAAGCATTGCTAAAGTTGCGCCACTGATATTTGAAAACAATGAAACAAATGCAATTTTAATTTTTCTATTTTTTAGTGTTTTATTTACTGTAGTCTCTCTCATACTTACAAACTCGTTTCTACTGATTCAACATCAGTTACATACATAATCTCTGATATTTGTGACTTGCTCACAAGCTACACTTTTCTTATCAAAAAAATCTTTAATCGCATCGACTATTCTGTTCATATCTTCCTCGGTATACCGCTGGTCACACACCAAGGAGATCTCTCTGTTATATATTTCTTTCCCTTGATTCGAGATATTCTGATGATACTTTGATAACGGCCAATGTACCGGGCAGTAAATCTGTTTGTTAATCAGATGTCTTCTCAGGCCATCTCTGTCATCCTTCACCAAAATGGGGACAAATAGTGGTACGTCCATCTCACTTTGCTCTCCATACATAAGCTTGATCTCAGGTATATCCCTCAGCCCTTGCAGCAGAACCACTGCATTTGTCCTTCTCTGCCCTTTAACAAAGTTCCAGTCAGCCAAAAGCAATTGATATACACATTCTGTTGTAGGCTTATTTCCTACATAATGCTCATCCAAAAAATCCTCCGCTTCGTCATATTTATTGAGGTAATTCTTCTTTTGTCCTTCAGCTTCCGCAATCTCAGTAGCATGTGAAAGATGTTCATCAACCTCGATAGTTCTTTGCCACTTGATATAATCATTCTTCATCATCATGGCTTCCTTTCTATGTTCGGAATACTCGCTTCCAACTGTTCCTAACTCAAGGACAAAAGGTGCATGCTGCTTTATTGCTTCTGCGATCCCATAAAAACCTGTCCATTTTCGGAAACTTATATATGTATAGTCAGCATCTATTTCTACCTGGAAGGTACTATCGCTAAGCCACGAATGTGTTCTATCCACTATTATCAGTCCGTATATATCACGGATTTGCTTTACATCCAACCCGGATAACTGAGAAAAGCCAAAGAATGTCATATAATAAAAAATCTCGTTATCATGGTTCTCTTTAGAAACTTCTGTATAATCCTCTTCCGGCAGTTTAGCGCATAAGCCTTTTTCTTCATCATAGAAAATGTCATAGAACCTGATTTTTATGCCATGCCTTACAAATGGCTCTAACATGGTGTAGCAGCAATATGAAGGCATCAAAACAGAGTCAACACTGTGTTCTTCTAAAATATCACGTATAATGTATTCAAGGGCAGCTCTACCTGATATCAGGTATTTTTTTTTGCCTGTATCTGCTGCCTCCCAGAATTCACTTCCTATCTCTGCCACTATATCACCCCGATATTCATTATTTCATCTACGCTAATGTGTCAGCCATTTTATAAATCAGCTCTTGTGTTTTATCCCATCCGATACAGCCATCAGTTATGGACTTGCCGTATATTCCGCTTCCTACCATCTGATTTCCCTCTTCTAAGTAGCTTTCTACCATAAAACCTTTTACTAACGAGGATATCCCTCTTTTCCTGCTGCACACAGACAGTACTTCTTCCAGGATTCTCTCCTGTTCATAATATTTCTTTCCGGAATTGCAATGACTGCAGTCCACGATAACAGAACTATTTTTCAAATTTAACTTTATGTACTGATCATGGAAATCGTTCAAATCCTCATAATGGTAATTTGAATACATCTTTCCGTTTCGGTCTATATATCCCCTTAAAATCGCATGTGCATATAGATTGCCCTTTGTTGCAACCTCCCAGCCGTGATAAAGCATCCGCTGTGAATGCTGTGCTGCAAATATTGCATTCAGAAGCACAGAGAGGTCTCCGCTTGTAGGATTTTTTAAACCTACCGGAATATTAAAGCCGCTGGCCATTTCCCGGTGCATTTGATCTTCAACTGATCTCGCACCTACAGCAAGATAAGAGAGTAAATCATCGAAATACATAAGGCTATCTGGATATAGCATCTCATCGGCTGCATACATGCCAGTTTCCTGTATTACTTTCAAATGCATTTTTCTGGAGGCTAATACTCCACTTATTAGATCCTCATGTGCATCATTTGTGTCTGGATTATGAAGAAGTCCTTTATATCCAATTCCATTGGTTCGTGGCTTACTAGTATAAACTCGCGGAATAATGAATATGGTATCCTTAACATCTTCTCTGACTCTTGAAAGCCTCACCATATAGTCAACCACGGTATCTTCACGGTCTGCTGAACACGGTCCTATGATAAGTATTTTTCTTTTATCTATGCCAGAGAGAATATCCCTTATCTGCTTAATGAAAACTCCCCTATTATTTTCCTGTTCCTTTGTAAGAGGGTACTCATTTTTTACTTCTTCCACATCTGGCAGTTTATTGACAAGTATCATTAATTCATACCTTCATTTACTTTCATTTACTGTTCTTTCTTATCTCACTTCATTACGGCTCCACTGCTTTTCCTAGCTCTGCGGACTTATAGGCAGCATATATGATCTTAATAGAATCATAGGCCAACTTAAATCCAGACTTCGGCTCTCTATCAAAATAAACAGATTCTACAAAATCTCTTAGTTCGTCCATATAGCCACGAATGATCTCATCTTCTACAAAAGGATTATTCCATCCTGTTTTTAAAGGAAGCATTTCTGAGATGTAAACATCATCCAGGTTATCTTCATCCAAGAAATATGTACTCATTAAGTTTGACAATGTTAGTGTGCAATTGATTACGGCATCATTGCAGTAAAGCTCCAGATAGTTTTTACTTCCACCAAGGAGAACATCTGTTGCAATCACCACAGCCTTACTGTCATCTGAAAATGTAATAATAACCGTGCCGTTGTCTTCTACATCATGTGGTCTAGCAGCGATATGTCTATGATCATAATCTGAAAGGGATGGTGTTATATGCCCCATGTCAGCAAAGACACTTTTAACTGTGATCTCTTCGCTCCTTGCTTCAGATTCAATCTGCTTAAGCCAGAGGATTGCAGAAAGAGGATGTGCTCCGGTACGAATAAAAGTGCCTCCACCAGTTTTATCCCACTCTCCTGCAACTGGAGAACTGGATCCTTTTAGACTTTCCTCGCCCTTTGCATATAAAATCTTACTTTTCTTCTTTGTAAGAATCTCAGCTGCTTTACGCACAGCAGGGGCGTAGACGAAATTTTCTGCATACATAAACTTTTTGCCAGATTCATCTACTACTTTTTTTACTTCCTCCAAGGACTCACACAGTTTCTCATACATGTGTACCTTGGAAACATTAATTCCTATGGGCCTCTCGTCACCTTCCTCGCCAAAATAACCTGTCAAAGGTTTTTCACAAATCACATGCTTTCCAGCTCGCATAGCTTCAATTATCATCTGTGTATGCGCATATGGCGGTGTGCAGATATCTACAATATCCACCTCTGGATCGTTAAGGATATCATGATAGTCCAAGGAAGAGTTCACAAATCCATAGCGTTCTTTCATCATGTTCACCTGCTCGTAACGATGCGCAGCAATCCATTTAAAGCAAAGAGGAACTCCTGTATAACGAGTCAGTGCATTCATATGCAACTCTGTTGCTCTTCCGGCACCTATCATACCCAGACATATTTCACCCTTTTTATTCACACACACTCTCTCCCTTCTGCTTTTTATTTGTACTCTACCTGTATCAGATCATCTATTATACCCATTTTCTGATTCATCTCCTCTTTAGAAGAGAACCAGAACTGGAAAAGTGCTAATTTCTGATGTTTAAAATCAGTAATTTTAAATCCATTGTCCACCCATCGGTCAAAGCGAATAATATTCTTTTTAATATCCTCTGAAAGCATGATATCCTTCATCTCGCCGTTTCTGCTTCCAAGAAGACAATAGTAACCCCAATACCCACTCTGGATACGCCCCATAGGAAATCCATGGCAATCCATGCCCGCCTCTGCCCTGATGATCCATTTATTCCACTCAACTCCAGACGCAACAGAAGAAAGGCATGTATCCCAGTTCCCTGGTGCCCTTCTCATCACTTCGATAATATAAGGCGCTCCATTGGAAACAATAAACTGAAGATGGAGCAGACCATCTACAAGATTTAATTCTGCCGCAATCTTTTCAATTTCTTCACATATAGTCTTATCTATATACTCTGCATTTTTATATGAAGCCGGATAAGATCCCTTGGAGACCATAAAACGGTCGGAGTAGTTCAAGTCATCCCATGTACAGTAATGCACTACCTTCTTATCTATAAGGAATGAACTAAAGCTATGCTGAGTGCCAACAATATATGGTTCCACAACAATCCTCTTGATTTTGGAACGACTGATTGCAACTTTCACAGCTTTCGCATACTCCTGTGGATTATTGACAACACTTATTCCTTGTCCTCCACCCAAATCTACGGGCTTTACAATTGTTGGATAGGTCAGCTTTTCAGTATAGGCAAGGGCGCCTTCTATGTTATCGAATCCCTCCGAAACAGGAGATCTTAGTTTGAGTCTCTTAGCCAAAGCTTTAAATTCATCTTTATTATGGAGTTTTCCTATAGTTTCATATGAGTCATGGCCTTTCCAGCCAAAATAGTCTGTCAAATAAGAGGCTGGAAAAGAAGCTCCGTCACTGACACCGCAAGATACAGCAGTAATGATATGTTCCTTACACAGCTCTACTAATCCATCAAAATCCATATAATCATGATAGATGTACTCATCAGAATACTTATGCCCAATATAATCTGACATAGTCGTTGTGGTTATTACATAAAACCCTTCTTCTCTAGCTGCAAGGATCAACGGCACATCGCTGTTGCTTGCATTCAACATTAATAACTTTTTTCTACGCATTACATTCCTTCTCCCTTTTCTCTTTTTCCCACATAACCAATTCTTGCTCTGTCATCCCAGACCTATAAACGTGAAAATCTCCTGGGGAGTTAACGCCTCTTTCACCGATGTTGCTTCTCTTCAATACTTTCTCTACTGTCTTTAGTATAATCTTTACATCACCCAAGAACGTGATATGATCTACATACTGGAGATCATAGACGAAGCGTTCTTCCCATGAAAGTACATTTCTTCCATTTATCTGAGCGAGCCCGGTTAATCCACCTTTAACAGAATGACGCTTCCTCTCATTTTCGTAAAACCAAGGTCCATAGTTAGTTGGTAAAGGCCTTGGTCCCACAATGCTCATGTCACCTTTAAGTATATTAATCAGGCTCGGAAGCTCATCTATGCTTAGTTTTCTGATAATGTTCCCAATTCTTGTTCTCCTCTTCTGGTCAGGAAGAGGCACACCATATTCATCAAAAACATTTTTCATACTTCTAAATTTCAGAAGATTAAAAGGCACTTCATCTTTGCCCAACCTTTCCTGAACAAATATTACTGGTCTGCCAAGGCTAATCCACACTGCTACGGCAGAAACAAGAAAAACAGGTGAAAGAACAACTAAGGCAAGCCCTGAACAAATAATATCCATAGTACGTTTTATATGCTTTTCATAATAACACTCCGTATGTGAAAACACTTGCGAAATACTTTTGCTTTCTGTATTGTTAGAGTCTAAATCAGTAATGGATTCACTGTCCTTACTGTGTTTTAACGATTTTCTCAATCTATATGACGCTACACCTACCCCAGCACTCACTGCCGCAGTTATAGCAATTTTCTTTTTTTTGTCCACGGCCTAATCTCCTCCCGAATTTATACTCCTACCAGTCTCAAAGAACTCCCAGGCTTTCTCAATCTCTTTCTTAGATATGTTTTGATTATGCTGTACATAGGGATAGGAATACCCCCCCCCTGATTGTCAGGATTTTCACAATGTCTCACCATGTAATCATCAAAACTGCATATTCTCTTAGCTGGAACTCCCACATAAACTCCATTAGGTTCCAAATCCTTTGACACAAGAGCACCTGCGCCTACAATCACGTTACTACCAATTTTTACATTGGGCATAATCGTTGCGTTATATCCGATATAGACATTATCCATGACCTCAATGCAACCAACCTTTTCAGGGAACTCCCCTTTACCAAGCCTATTCAGAACTACAAAAGATGCATCATGTGTGATGAGTCGAACTCCAGCCGATACCATGACATTATTATGCAGTTTAATCAGTTCCGGATAAAGCGGAACTAATCTCGGCTGAAAATAAACGTTCTCTCCCACAGATGCAAGGATATGTTTCTCCCTCAAATATTCTCCTCTTTGCCCAGCTCCCCGTTTCAGAGTCAGACCTATTGTCTGTAATAATCGTTTCTTGTTCATATTTATGCCCTCTACAAATGATTTTTATCTTGCAGCCTTCTCAAACACATTTTCCATGATCCTTATAGTATCTTTGATGAGGTCAAAACCTATTCACATCTTCAAATCTCGGATTCCCCTGAGTAACCTTAATGGGTACCCCTATATGCGGGGAAGAATCCACTATCAATCAGCTTCTTTTCCATCTCACTATTACCTTTGCTTCTTATATGTAATAGTTCCTGATAAGCTCCCTCATCAAAAACCTTCCTGCCTATGTAAAAATCCCTTATTCCATGTGGTGCCAAGTTCATCTTGTACTGAAATATCCCATCATCGGCACCGTAACCTCCACCAAGGACGAAGTTCCTTAATCCCTTCTCTTTCGCCCACTTAATAATTTCAAATTTCAGAAAATCATTAGCTCTCGTATAAAAGTATTCAGATTCTGTACCACCAAGATACGAGTAACAGTTCTCTGAGCCATAGATCACTAACTCTGTTGAGATGATTTTGTCCTGGAATCTTACATAGAACATTACCGAATTCTCCATGGACATCAGTTCTTCAAAAAAGGGTTTCTTAAAATAGAACTGATCCTCTGCATCACTGCGCTCCATGGTACTGTAATAGATACGCAGGAAATCATCCATGTGAGTGCCATCCTCATCTACTATGATCTCCAAGCCGTATGTGTTAGCCCTCTTGACGTTTTTCCTGACCTTCTGTTTGAAATCCATCCAGATGGTGTCAATAGGAATATCTAAGCTTCTTACTACATTGTGTGTCCGAGTCTCTGTCTCACCGCTGTAGTGCATATGGTAATTCGAGAACAATTCAAAACGGACGAACTCGCAGACGTAGGACTTATCTACGCAGTAGGCTGTATAAGAGGCGTTGAGTGCATCGTAATCCGTAATAGAACCTATGAAACCGCCATATCCATAGGGCGTGATTAGGTCAAAGTATGTGTTGTTTGGAAGAGATTCCGCCAACTTTTGATCCATCGCCACATCTCTCTTAAAAACCACATTAATAGCACGATCAGAGCCGTTCTCGTAATACAAAAGAACCGGCTCTCCCTTACTCTCATCCTCATGCATAAATGCAGTCACGTATTCATTAAAATAAAAAACATCGTAGCCCTTAATGGACTTTACTGCTTGATCCCAGCGTTCTCTTTCCAAGACTGGTATCTCTGTTATATGTTGCATTGCTTAAATCATTCCTAACTGATTATTTTTATAATAGTGCCACACTGTGGCTATCATTAATATTGAGTCATAATATTACGAGAAAGCTGTTAAACACACAGTCAACCGCAGGTATGCTGTCATTTCTCAGCATTTTCTTGAGCTCATGCCCAAACACCATATGTGAGAACAGCCTTGTAATATACATGTTTTTCTACAGCCCATGCTGCCCTATCACCCAAAACACCTCTTCACAATTTCACACACCTTATCCATATCCGCTTTACTCATCTTATTATCACTTGGCAGACACAACCCCCTCTCAAAAATATCCGCCCCCACATCCAGCAGCAGCTCGTCCTTCCCCAAGGCAGCCCCTATTCTGCCGTCGGTATAGGCATCTGTTTTTCCCCTTCCGTTCCCATACCTCGTAACAAACGGGTTCATCCGATAAAACGGCTGCATATGCATGGGCTTCCATATTGGACGTCCTTCCGCATTGTATTTGGTCAGTGCTTCCAATATTTCTGTCGGGCAGCTTTTTCCACTTTCCCGAATATACAGCGCTTCCTGTTCTCCCCGTACCTGCCTGCTCATCGCTTCTGGTTTGATTAGCAGACAGGAAAGCCAGAAATTTGGCTCACTGTTTTCTTTGTCATATGGATTCATCTCAACAGGAAGTCCTGCTTTTTCAAAGGCTTCCTTATATCTCAAATAGATTGCTTTCTTCTGTGAAATATGTTCTTCCAGATAAGGGATCTGTCCTCTTACTACTCCTGCAATCACATTGCTCATTCGATAATTGTACCCCAACTCTTCATGCTGGTACCACGATGCGATTTCTCTTGCCTGTGTAGACCACTTTCTCACTCTCTTTGCGGCTTCCCCATCATCTGTCAAAAACATCCCGCCGGAGGAACCTGTAATAATTTTGTTGCCATTAAATGAGACTGCATTAAAATCGCCAAACACTCCAGTCTGTGTTCCTTTATAGACAGCCCCCAGTGATTCTGCTGCATCCTCCACAAGCATTGCACCGTGTCTTTTACAAATTTTCTTAATTTCATCAATTTTCCCGGGAGTTCCATATAAATGGGCAACCACCACAGTCTTCACATCCGGATATAATTCAAATGCTTTCTCAAGCGCTTTCGGATCCATATTCCATGTATCATATTCCGTATCTATAAAAACTGCTTCCCCACCTTCGTATTTCACCGGATTGACAGTTGCACTAAATGTCAGATCCGAACAAAAGACCTTATCGCCCGGCTTTATCCCCGTCAATTTTATCGCCATATGAAGTGCAGCAGTTCCTGTCGCCAAAGCTACCGCATATTTGCAGCCTGTCTTATCACAAATAAGGCGCTCTGCCTCATCTATATTAGAACCAATCGTAGACATCCAATTTGATTCGTATGCTTCTTTTACAAACTCGATTTCCTGACCGTGCATAGTTGGTGAACTCAGCCAGACTTTATTGGTAAATGGAATAAGCTGCATTTCCTGACCTTTTTGCTCTTTGTTCATTTTTACAACTCCTTTTACTCTTCTTCTGTCGTTACTGCCGCCTCTCCGGCTCCCTGTCCACTTTTTCTTAAAAACTCTTTTCCCGTAGGCTTATCCCCCACCGGCTGGAATGTCGTAACAATTGTTTTAACCATCTCTACAATATGGTCACTGTTCTCATAACTTGCCCTTGCAAGCTCCTCCAGCTGCATTAAAAACTCCTCTGTATCAAATTCAACCGGTTTCCCTATATGAATCAGCTCATTGTCCGTCTTAAGCATCCCCTCTTCTGCCATCAGCTTCTCTTCAAATAATTTTTCCCCAGGCCTTAACCCCGTATAAGCCATCTGAATATCAATTCCCGGCTCATACCCTGACAGCTTGATCAGATTCCGAGCCAAAGTATCGATCTTAACCGGATCCCCCATATCCAGAACAAAGATTTCTCCGCCCCTCGCATAAGTACCTGCCTGCATTACAAGACTTACCGCTTCCGGTATCGTCATAAAATAACGAACTATGTCCGGATGTGTAACCGTAACCGGACCACCTGCTTCGATCTGCTTCTTGAACAGCGGAATAACAGAACCGTTGCTTCCAAGTACATTCCCAAATCGAACCGCCACGAATTGAGTTCTCGCTCTGCTTCCTTGTCCAATGGTGTCCATGTTTTTTTCTTCCCTTACACTCTCAACAGCCATATGATCTACCGGATCAGGCACCACCTGCCAATCAATTGTTTTATTTGCATGCGCATACAAAAACGGCAATATATCCATCCTTCCCTCTTTGCTGACCGCATCCATACTCTGAATCACCATCTCACAGAGCCGCTTGCTCGCCCCCATAATACTGGTTGGATTAACAGCCTTATCCGTACTGATCAGCACAAACTTTTGTGCTCCATTCCTCAATGCTGCATAAGCCGTCTTATATGTACCCACTACATTATTCTTAATCGCCTCATTGGGACTGGTTTCCATCAGCGGAACATGCTTATGTGCCGCTGCATGGTACACGATATCCGGTTTATACTTCTCAAATACCATATTGATTCTTCTACTGTCACGCACTGAACCAATTAAAACTACCAGATTCAGCTTATCCTTATACTTTCTTTTTAATTCCTGTTCGATATCATAGGCATTGTTTTCATAGACATCAAAAATGATCAGCTGTTTCGGCTCATGGCCCGCAATCTGACGGCATAGTTCACTGCCGATCGAACCGCCTCCTCCTGTGACGAGTATCGTTTTTCCCCAAATATATTGGAATATCTCCTCCATATTTACTTTAATCGGCTCTCTTCCCAACAGGTCTTCTACCGCCACTGCCTTCATTCTGCTCAGCGACACCTCGCCGTTGGCAAGCTGGTAGATCCCCGGCAGACTCTTCAGTTCGCAATGGGTCTCTTTACAGATATTTAAAATGTCCCTCTTATCTTTTGGAGATGCGGTTGGAATCGCCAGTAAAATCTGGTCAATTCTATACTTATCCACTGCTTTCATGATCGAATCGCGCCCGCCAACCACAGGCACTCCTTCCATAAACCGTCCCCATTTATTAGGATTATCATCGATTACACAGCACGGCTTCGACATAACCTCCGTTGAGCTTTTCAATTCTTTTAATATCACCTGTCCCGCAGCACCGGCGCCAATTACCATTACGTTGTGGACAGCGCTCACATTCCGTTCTCTTCTGGTCCGCTCCAGCGTCACATAGCGATACGCAAACCGTACCGCAGTTACCAGCGCAAGCTGCATGGCTGAGCCGATCACGTAATAGGAGATCGGCATACGTTTGAGTAACACAGTAATAAACACAGTATGAAATACTGTGGTAATCACACTCGACGCAAATATTCGATTTAATTCACTAAAGCTGGCAAATCTCCATAGACTTTTGTACAGATGCAGCGCATAGAACACAATTAATGCAAATACCGTATAAAGCGGTACAAATTTCAAGTATGAATCGAGATATACCTGTGGGATTTTTGAGAAACGCAAATCAAACCGCAGCCACAAACCAAAAAAGTAGGAAAAATTCACTGCGATAATGTCATATATAATAAGATAGAAAGCGATCACTTTCCAATGTTCGATATGTCTTTTTTTTAAATTATTTCCTTTTGAAGGTTTTGATACTTTATTACTTTCCTTTAAATAACTCATATTTACTCTCACCGTACTTTATACTCCGTTCTCCCATAACCCCCAAAAAGCTTGAGGTTATCTGTCTTTCGTATCGATCGCTTGATCGGTCTGTATCTATCCGTGCTATCGCTAATCTGCATCACTTCGATACAGATTCCAAGTAAACCTTCAGCAGGTTTACTGCCCCCTCACGAATGCCTCCATTACAGTGGGATAATATATTTACAATCTGCTTCTGCTCCCCTAACCTGCCGTCATCAGACGAATCTCCGTAGATCAGATAATCCAGAGACAATCCCATTTCCTCAGACAGAAGAATCAAGGTCTCAACAGACATTCCACATCGGCCATTTTCAATGTCACGATAATACCGTCCATTCTTTCCGATTCTTCTCCCCATTTCCTCCCCTGTCAGTCCCATTTCACGTCGACGGCAGCCCAGTCGTTTTCCCACTTCCTGCCTGTTATAGGTAACCATTTCATCCCGCCTTTCGATGAGACAACATAATAAATATTATGTTGTTTATAGGGCGAAATGTCGCCTGCCGCCTGCATTTGGGTCATGGTTTTTTATAAAAACAATCATATATTTTAGGAAATTTTGGATTTTAAGAGTTGTAAAAAGTCGAAATGCGTGATAGTATAATATACAGTTTTGGTTTAAAACATACATTAAAATTGTATTTACAACATAATATTTATTATGTTGTTCCCCCTTCTAAATCACCAGTCTCAGCCTCTCCAGCTGTCTCCTGTGCTCCTCCCCTGTGGAAATCATATAAATTCTGGTAGTATTAATACTGCTGTGTCCCAGCACGTCTGCAAGCTTTGCGATATCCTTATCAATTTCATAAAAACTTCTGGCAAACAGATGGCGAAGGTTATGCGGAAATATTTTATCGGCCAGCACCCCTGCTTCTGCTGCGAGCCCCTTCATTCCACGCCAGATATTACTTCTATCCATGGCATTTCCGGTTTTCGTGATAAATACCTCGCCTTTTTCGATTCCATTTTTCTGAATGTAAAAAAGCAGTTTTTTTCTAAGATTTCCCGGTATCATAATCCTTCTGTTTTTTCCTTTGCAGCATACCTCTGCATATCCCAGTCTTACGGCCTTTACGGTCACAAAACACAGCTCACTAACCCGAATTCCTGTACAGCATATAGTCTGCAGGATCATTTCCAGCCTGATATTGCCGGATTTTCTGGCCGCCTTTACCAGACGTATATACTCCTGTCTCGATAATTCTTTTTCCTCCAGGCAAAATGCCTGCTGCTGGATCTTCAGCTGCTTTACGAGAAACTCTGGATGATCCAGCCATCGGAAGAAGCTGTTCAGAGAGGCCAGCATGGTATTCACACTTCTCGCACTGTATTTTTTTTGAAGAGACTCCTTATAGCTGATAATCTGCGCCTTAGTTACCGGATTCTTTCCGATATAATTCAAAAAGCAATCAATATCATGGATATACTTTTTTATCGTTCCTTTACTTCTTTCTTCCATAATTAAATAGTTTTTAAATCCCTCTAATTCCGCTTTCTTAATCCTAAGTTCATTCATTTTCCCTGTCTCTCTCCTGTTCGTTTATTTTTTCACTCGTACATCACCGGAATCACACGGTTTTATGATTGTATCTTGTAATTTTGCCGTTTTATTTATGCATTGTAACATTTATTGTTCCCGAAATTAAGTTTTACAAAAGGTACGCAGCCAGCCGCAAAAAAAAGCCCCATCAGCCGCGCACAACCAAACCGATGAGGTGTAAGATATAATGATCATATTCAATTATACAAAAAGCCGTGGGAATCAATCATATTCCCACGGCCCATTCCATCACTTTTTTCTCTTTTATCAGGAAAACAGCGGCGTTGACAAATACCGGTCTCCCGTATCAGGAAGCAGTACAACTATTTTCTTTCCTTCATTTTCAGGTCTCTCAGCCAACTCCTTCGCAGCCCATACTGCCGCTGACGATGATATGCCAACCAGGATTCCCTCATTCCGGGCGATCTCCTGTCCAGTTGAATAGGCGTCCTCCTCTTTGACCAGAATAATCTCGTCATAGATATCCCTGTTTAAAATTGTCGGAACGAAGCCGGCGCCAATCCCCTGAAGGCCATGAGGTCCCGGATTTCCGCCCGAAAGAATTGGGGATCCTGCCGGTTCTACCGCAACGATTTTCACATTGGGATTCTGGCTCTTTAAGTATTCTCCCACTCCCGTAATCGTGCCGCCTGAACCTACGCCCGCTACAAAAATATCCACAGTGCCATCAGTATCTCTCCAGATCTCAGGCCCCGTCGTCTCCTTATGGGCCTTCACGTTAGCCGGATTATCAAACTGTCCCATGATTACGGAACCGGGGATCTCGTCTCGCAGCTCTTCTGCTTTCGCAATCGCTCCCTTCATCCCCTTCTTTCCATCCGTCAGTACAATCTCCGCGCCGTATGCTTTCAACAGATTCCGGCGCTCGATGCTCATGGTTTCCGGCATGGTCAGGATTGCCCGGTATCCTTTCATCGCAGCAATGCTGGCAATCCCAATACCGGTATTGCCGGATGTCGGTTCGATAATGGTGGCGCCCGGCTTTAAGGTTCCCGCTTCTTCCGCATCAAGAATCATAAACAGAGCAGCCCGGTCCTTCACACTTCCTGCCGGATTTAAATACTCCAGCTTCGCGATGACGGAAGCCTTCAGCTGATGCTTCTTCTCATAATTAGTCAGTTCCACCAGAGGGGTGTTGCCAATCAGTTCCATTGCACTCTTTCTGATATTTTCCATAATCAGCCTCTTTTCTAATTCATAGTGTTTTCATATGAATTCTTTTTACTGATTTTAGTCTTAATGCTGCCATTTGTCAACTGTTTTTTGTGTTTACGGAACATATTTCTATAAGTCATATAAACGGCTGTATTTTTCCTTCAGATACTGAATATAATACTTCGGATTAAAATCTTCTCCCGTCGTATCTTTCAGAATCTCTCTGCTGGTCTTTAATTTACCAAAACGATGGACATGATCTCGTAAATACTCACGGATTACTCCGATCTCCCCTCTCTCCAGAAGGCCCTCGAAATCCATCTTCTTCTTCATATGATAATACAGCTGTGCTCCAAATGCACTGCCCAGCGCATAGGAAGGGAAGTAGCCAAAGGATCCCTGCGACCAGTGAATATCCTGCAGCACTCCTTCGGAAGCATTTTCAGGACGGATTCCCAGATATTCTTCGTATTTGTCCGCCCATATCTCCGGAAGCTTCTTTAAATCCAGATCCTCCTCGATGATCATTTTCTCGATCTCATAACGGATCAGAACGTGAAGGCTGTATGTGAGTTCATCTGCCTCTGTGCGGATCAGACCTGGTTCTGCTTTATTGATAGCCTCCACAAACTGATCTCTGCTGACACCCTCTAACTGCTCCGGGAAAATAGACTGGAGCTTCTCATAGAGCGGTACCCAGAAGGCGGCGTTGCGGCCGATGATATTTTCAAAGAATCTGGACTGGGATTCATGCATCCCCATCGATGCGCCCTGGCCTGCCAGAGTCTGCGTCAGTTCATCGCCAATGCCCAGTTCATAGATCCCATGGCCTGCCTCGTGGATAACCGAGAACAGGGAGCTGTCCACCCGGTCACTGTAGTGAGTGGTAATTCTTACGTCATGATTGTGCAGGTTCGTGGTAAACGGATGGGCGCTGACTGCCAGGACACCCTTTTTAAAGTCAAAGCCTACGTATTCTGCCAAAAATTCCGCCAGCTCTCTCTGCTTTTCTTCCGGATAATCACCTTTTAGGAATTCACTGTCGATCTTCTTTCCACGCTCCCGGATCTCACGGATCAGGGGAACAATTGCCTCTTTTAATTCGCTAAAAAACTGATCCAGCAGCTCCATGCTAAAGTCCTTTTCATATAAATCCAACATGGAATCGTACAGCTTCTCGCCATCCTTCGCCCTGTAGGAGGCAAATTTTTTCTGATAGTCCACTACTTTTTCAAGAGTAGGGACAAATTTATCAAAATCATTATCCTTCTTTGCCTTGGCCCACACCCTCGTGGCCTCCGACACCAGCTGCGCATTATCACGGTACTCTTCCGAAGGGATGCAGACGAGCTGCTCTCTCGTCTCCTTTGCCTCTTTTACAATAGCTTTTTCCACATCCGTGAGCCCATCTTCCTTCTCACAGGTCTCAATGGCCTCCTTCATCTCTTCGCTGGCCATAACACGGTAATACTCTTCTGATAAAGCCCCGATCACTCTGGCTGTATTGGCTCCTGCCTCCTCTGGCGCCAGCGTCTCGTTGTCCCATTCAAACAGAATCAGCGCAGTTTGCAGCGCCATCGTCTTTTCCAGTACTTTTTCCAATCTTTCATATGCTTTACTCATGATGTCTTATCTCCTTGTCTCTATATTCATAATCTGTCATATCTGTATCCAGTATACCTCTTCTGCCATATCCTGTAAAGTATGGAAATTCCGGGAAAAAACGGCCGCAAAAATACACTGAAAACAGTAAAAGACGATCCTACCAAACAGTATATACGAAATCTCAGAAATTACTACGTTCCTTCTGTAACCTTGCTTCATTTTCATATGAAAATGTAAAAATGAAAAATGCAGGAACCCGTCATCGCCGGCATCCCTGCATCTCTTTTCCTATACTCCGTATTCTTCCACACATTCACGCATCAAAAATACTTCTTATTCCCCCATAAGTTGCTCTTCTTTAAATCCAGATATTCATTATATGCTTTTTCCAGAATCTGCTTCTCATTGGAAAACTTCAGTAAATGATACGCTTCGTGGAACTTATAATACCCGGAATCAATAAAATACTCTTCCCGTTGTGGTTTGCTGTAATAGCTGTCCGCCATCATCAGATACCAGTGGACATCCTTCTCCACCATATCCTGCGGCGTATTAAAGGAGTACTGGCTCTTTCCGATATACTTGATAATTGACGCACTGACTCCCGTCTCTTCCTTCACTTCCCGAAGGGCCGTCTCCTTATATTCTTCTCCCGCTTCTACAGTTCCTTTTGGCAAAACCCAACCTTCATATTTGTTTTTGTAATTCTTATATAAAACCAGAATTTTACCTCGAAAAATAACCACACCGCCACAGCTCGTTGCCTCTATCATTGCAATTCCTCCAGACTGAAACCTTGCATCCCGATCCGGGATTCCGGTTTTGGTGTGTCTCACAGACTGGGTATAGTATACCTCTTTTTAACCTTATATGCAAGAGTGTTCTTTTATCTCGCAAAATAGGTATCAAACAAAGTCCTGGCTATAGGCGCAGCCGTTTTTCCTCCGGAACCGCCTTCCTCCACGATCACACTTACCACCAGCTTCGGTTGCTCCGCCGGGGCAAATCCGATAAACCAGGCGTGAGTCTCCTTATCCTTATCGAATTCCGCTGATCCCGTTTTTCCCGCCACTGTATAGGCGTCTGTACGCACCGCAGAACCTGTCCCTTCCGTCACAACGGCTCTCATCAGTTCCGTTAAGACAGCCGACTCCTCTGCGGTCATCAGATTGCCGTAGGACTGGGGCATGAATTTTTTAATGACATCACCGCCCACATTTTCCACATGATCAATGAGATACGGCTTCATCAGTGTGCCTCCGTTTGCGATGGCCGCCGCAATCATCCCACCGTGTAAGGGTGTCATCTGGGTCTGTCCCTGCCCGATGGAGGTCTGAAGAATCTGCCACGTATCTCCGCCCGGAGTCAGCGCATAGGCGCTCTGGCTATATGGAACCGCGACGGGAAGCGGTGTATTAAACAGAAGCTGTTCCGCCGTATTCCTAAGCCTTCCAAGATCCAGTGTCAGGGCAAGGTTTGCAAAGGCCCCATTACAGGAATTTGCAAAGGCCCTGGTAAAATCCTGACTGCCGTGGGCCGTCTCATGATAGCACTTTATCGTGTAATCCTCATAGTGAAAAAATCCGCTGCAGTCAAACCGGTAATCTCTGAAATTCTCCGGATTTTCCCTTATATACTCCAGTGCCGTCACGATCTTAAATGTCGAACCGGGCGGATAGAGTCCCTGAGCAGCGCGGTTTAACAGCTGCCCCTCCCCGTTGTCACCTGCCACGAGAGCGTCCCAGTCTGTCGACAGCGTATTGGGATTGTAGTCCGGTTTGGAAACCATTGCCAGGATCTTTCCCGTATCCGGCTCCATGGCGACCACAGCCCCCTTCCGGCCGCCGAGAGCGTCATATGCCGCCTTCTGGAGATCCACATCGAGAGTCGTAACGACATTATCCCCCAGGTTCTTTACAGACGACAGCTCATTGATCACCTGCTCCGCCAGATTCACATGGCTGGTTAGCAGATAAAAGTTTCCCAGTGCCTCCAGGCCTGTCTTTCCCCTGGTTGAGTATCCGACTACGTGGGAAAACATGGAATCGTAAGGATAGTACCTCGTTTCGCCGCCGTTCTCGTCCACATTTGTGCGGGCCAGAACCCGGCCGTCGCTGCTTAAGATACTACCCCTGACCACCCGGTCTGAAAAGCTGTCCAGCCTGGCGTTATAGGAATTATTGATTACACTTTCACTTTTTATCTGAAGAAAAAAGGCAAAATACAGGACCAGTCCTGCAAAAAGCGCCGCCATTCCATAGGTGATCATCAGAATATGGCGGTTTGCCTTGGGATTCGGGTCAGCCTTTTTCATATTTTTCTTCTTCCTCTTCATTCCGTTTTAAAATATACAGCCCCTGCATGACTCCGAACAGAATAAATGTGCTGAACACAGAGCTTCCGCCGTAGCTCATCAGGGGAAGGGTCACTCCGGTGGAGGGGATAAATTTCGTCACGCCTCCCACGGTCAGAAACACCTGGACGATATAAACCGTTCCCAGGCCAAAGGCAATCAGTTTATAAAAGACCGCTTTCATACGGCTTGCAATCATCATAAACTGCAGAAAACAGCCGAAACAGATCAGCAGCACACAGAGGGCAAAGATTCCTCCCAATTCCTCCGATACGGCAGAAAACACGAAGTCCTTTTCCACTACCGGTATCTTCCCCGGCATCCCCTGGCAGAGTCCCATGCCGAACCAGCCGCCCGTTCCAATGGCGAACAGCGACTGCGTAATCTGGTATCCCTTGTTTTCGATATCCGACCACGGATTTCTCCAGGCAAGCACCCTCGCCCTGACATGATCGAACAGCTGATATGCCAGCACGGAAGCCGCAGCCCCTGCGCCTGCCCCGCCTAAAAGATACGCCCATTTTCCAGTAGCGACAAACAGCATCAGAACATAGGTCACAAAGAAAATCAGCGCGCTCCCCAAATCTCTGGAAGCTACCAGGATCAGGACATGAAGAGCCGCCACCAGTGTCGTGATACATACCGTCACAAATTTTGTAGAACGGTAAAACATGGTCGCCACAAAAAAGACAAAACTGATCTTTACAAATTCAGACGGCTGGAATGTAAAACCGCCGATTCCAATGGAGAGCTGAGCCCCGAAGCTGTTGATACCGGTTATAAGCACAACCCCAAGCAGAATCAGCCCCAGAACACCGTACACCCATGGAATCTTCGAAAGCTGCCACACCCGGTCTATAATAAACGGAATAATCCAGGTTATAACCGCCGCTGCCAGCACGATAATAAACTGTTTTAACGCACGGTCAAAGGACAGCCGTGTCAGAATGATAAATCCCACGCTGAGCAGCATACACATATTACCCACCAGAAGCCGCGACACATGGCGGTAGAACAGGCGGGAAACGTAGATGTAGCACAGAAAAAAGATCACCTGCGCCGCGTAAAACGCGATGAGACGCTCGTCCTCCGTTTTCAGCCACAGAATCCCGTACGCCAGAAAATGAATCAGAAACATGCACCGGTTCTGGCGTCCGCATATCTTCTTTTGTTTTCCTTCATCCCGGAAAGAAAAATACCTGAAATTCAACCAGGTATACACCGCGATCAGCAGTATCATCAAATACCTGGAAACATCGACAATCAGATTCACCATAGGCTCCTACTCCACACCGCGTTTAAAATGTCCTCTTGTAAACTCTCCAACGGGCTGCTCCGTCTGCTTTCCCAGCAACAGACTGTCTGCAAAGCACCGGATCACCTCCGCCGTCTCCTTTCGTGTCTCGACGGTAAACTGAAGCCTTACCGCCGTCGGGGCCAGCGCCCTGATTTGTTTTTCCAGTCCCAGGAGGGACACCGGCGCTGCATTATAAATCGTGTTATAACAGAAGGCACAGTGATTTTTTACCGGAAATTCCTTGCCCATGCGGTCTTTTAACGTAAGAAGGCCCGGCTTTTTATCGCATGACTCCGTCCCCTGGTGTATGCACTGCGCCGTTACCATCATGGGCAGGCGGCCGTATACAATCAGTTCACCCGGTACGGAAAGCCTCGAGAGCTCTCTCTCATTTAATTCCACCGGCCAGGTCAGCTCTGCCGCCCCCATCTTCATAAGAAAGGATTCCGCCCTGTCGTTCATTCCATACATCCCATAATCGAAAACCCAGGGAAGTTCCGGACCATGAGTCTTCAAATATCCGATTTCCTCCATGGAACGGATCAGCACTCCGTCGAATCCGGCCTCGCAAAAAGCCTTCCTGCTGCGCTCAAAATACCGTTCCGCCTCAGTGCGAAAGATGTGCGGCATCGTCAGCAGACATTCTTTGCCCGCGTCATGACAGGACGAGGCTGTTTCCTTCCACAGTTCCGGCCCGAATTCAGCCGCATCCACATAGATGCGCTCCACGTATGGATTATGGAGAACGGCAGGGAGACAATCCGGTCTCTCAAGAGAGACGAAAATCCGGGGCTGGCCGCTGCTGCTCTCCCGTTTCCCCGAAACCGCTGAATGTGGAGTTTCCCGGCAATCCTGCGGAATTTCCCGCTGCCCCTGCGGATCTTCCTGTCTGCACTGCAAAACCTCCCGCTGGTTCTGCAATACTTCTCTGCGGTACTGCTTAAGCACCGCCTCCTCCAGCGCTTCCAGCCCCCTTCTTCTCAGTTCGTTCAAAGACTGCACCGGAAGAAAGACTTCTCCTGTAAGCGTTACGGTAAGTTCTTCAAAATAAAACGGAGTATTCCCGGTCTTTTGCAGCTGCTTTCTGATCCTCGTTTCATCCATGGGCTGTTTCAGCGCCTCCAGAACGGTATCACCGGCCAGAGACACACTGCATTCTCCACAGGACAGTTCCAGTACCGCAGGCTTTCCGGTCTCCAGTACAATCCTGCCCCGGACCGGTTCCTGCAGCTGCTTTTCCACGTAATTTTTATCCAGATAGTCGAACAGCTCCTGATTGCCTTCCCGGAAAGACGGTTTTTCCTTCCATACCACCATGTCTTTTCCATTATGGCGGCGGTAATATCCGTCGGTCTGGCCTCCGCGGTCAAACAGTTCCAGCAGACGTTTCCTGTCCTTCTCCTCTACCCGGTAACCAGCCCTGCCGCGTTCCAGATAGAGGTCGGTATAGCGCCGGTAAATTTCCACCACTCCGGCTGTGTAGCGCGGGCTCTTCATGCGGCCTTCGATCTTCATGGAATAGATTCCCGCTTCTATCATATCGGGAATGAGATCCAGCGTGCACAAATCTTTTAAACTCAGCACATACCGGCTGTCCTTCCCGTTCAGCGTCCTGCCCTCCCGCTTCACGTCATAAGGCAGGCGGCAGGTCTGAGCACATCTTCCCCGGTTGCCGCTTCGGCCGCCGATCAGACTGCTGAACAGACACTGCCCCGAGTAACAGTAACACAGCGCTCCATGGACAAAGCTTTCGATCTCCACATCCACCTCCCGGTGAATTCTTTCGATCTCCTCCAGAGATAATTCCCTGGCGGTCACCACCCGCTCTGCTCCCAATTCCTTTAATATACGTGCGCCATACGAGCCTGTTATGGTCATCTGTGTGCTGGCATGGACCGGAAGATCCGGAAACCGCTCCCTGATCAGTGCAAACGCTCCCATATCCTGAACGATAACCGCATCTACGCCCCGCATATAATAAGGCTCCAGAAATGCACACAGCTCTGCCATCTCCGATTCCTTCATCAGCGTATTTACCGTCATATACAGTCTGCAGCCATGAAGATGGGCGTAATCGATGGCCTCTAACAGACGGTCTTCCTCCGGATTTTCCGCGTAAGCGCGTGCTCCAAACCTGCTGCCGCCGATATAGACCGCATCCGCTCCTGCCGCCACTGCCGCCTTCATACTTTCAAATGAGCCCGCCGGAGCGAGAATTTCTACTCTTTTCTGTTTCACGTAATCCTCCCTGTCATCGGAATGATAGTTTTCCTTTTTTAAGCGTTCTTCTGATGCAACAGGGGATGTCTCCCTTACTCATGAGACATCCCCCCGATATTATTCCTTATTCTCACTACCTGCCCGGTCTGCGCCTTTCTTACTCTCAGAAGCATTCCCTGAAGCCCCCGACGGCCTGGCAGTTCTTCCTGCCGCCAGCTCCTTATTCGCCGCCTCCAGCTTCATCTGGGTCGTCACCAGTTCATGCTTTAAACTGTAGACTTCCTTTTCCATCTCATGCTTCAGCTGTTCCAGACGCGCAATCTGTTCCCTTGCTTTAAAGTAATCATCCGCCATATTCAGTTCTATCATGGCGGTCTGGTACTCTGCACTCTGCTTCGTAAAACCTTCCTGCCTCTTCAATGTCGTGATCATCTCATTGATATAGCTGGCCACACGCTGCATGTAGCCCTCATCCTCGGTGCCTCCCAGAGTATATATTCTTCCATCTATTAAAACCTCGGTATAGTGCTTGGTATCCATGTCATGCTCTCCTGTTATCTTTTGCTGTAACGCGCTCTTATCATAATATACCATATTTTACACGGATGTCAAAGTGTTCCTGCCCTGAGTTTTTATATTTTTTCACTGGTTTCGCTCTATTCCAGAGTAAGTCCCAGATGGTGGTATGCCCGTTCCGTAGCCACGCGGCCGCGGGGCGTTCGGTTGATAAATCCGTTCATCAGCAGATAGGGCTCGTACACATCTTCCAGCGTCCCGGCATCCTCACCGAGAGAGGCCGCCAGCGTCTCAAGACCTACCGGACCTCCCGAGAACTTCTCAATCATTGTGGTTAAAATGGCTCTGTCGTTGTTGTCCAGCCCGAACTTATCCACATCCAGAATATCCAGTGCGAAATCAGCCACCTCTTTTGTAATCACTCCATGATACTTCACCTGGGCAAAATCACGGACCCGCTTTAACAGGCGGTTCGCCAGTCTCGGCGTTCCTCTGGAGCGCTTGGCAATCTCTGCAGCCCCCTCCGGCTCGATCTCTACTTCTAAAACCTTCGCCGAATGGCAGACGATGATCTCCAGTTCCTTCGGCGTATAGAATTCCATCTTCTGTACAACGCCGAACCGGTCTCTCAGCGGGGCAGTTAAAAGTCCCGCCCTGGTGGTCGCGCCTACCAGAGTAAATCTGGGTAAATCCAGCCGGATCGAGCGTGCCGCTGAATCTTTTCCCAGCATAATATCGATTGCATAGTCTTCCATGGCCGGATAGAGAACCTCCTCCACCTGGCGGTTCAGCCGGTGGATCTCATCTACAAACAGGACATCGCCTTCCTGAAGGTTATTCAGAATGGCGGCCATCTCCCCCGGCTTCTCAATCGCAGGGCCGCTGGTCACCTTCATGTTCACGCCCATCTCATTGGCAATGATCCCGGATAAGGTAGTCTTTCCAAGGCCGGGAGGGCCGTAAAACAGCACATGGTCAAGGGACTCTCCCCTGGCCTTTGCCGCATCGATATAGACCTTTAAATTTGCCTTCAGCTTTTCCTGGCCAATATATTCATTCAGGCTCTGCGGGCGGAGGTTTGGCTCTGTCCGCTTATCTTCTTCCGTTACTTCCGTTGTTATGATTCTTCGTTCCATCTTCTCATCTACCTGCTGTTTTTATAGAAATGCCAGATGCTTCAACGACGCCTTTAAGACATCCTCCGAGGTCATGTCCCCGGTCACTTCCACCTTGCCTACCGCGCGGTTCGCCTCAGCCGTGGAGTACCCCAGCGCAACCAGCGCTTCCACCGCCTCTTTGGCCACGCCTCCGGCTGATATTCCGGGTTCTTCCTCCGCTGCAAACTGTGCAGGCAGAACATCCGCCATATCAATCTTGTCCTTCAAATCCAGGATCACCCGCTGGGCTGTCTTCACTCCGATCCCCGGGGCTCTGGAAATCGCCTTCGCATCTCCGGTTATAATGGCCAGCCTCAATTCGTCCGGCGTCATGGCCGACAGGACGCCCAAAGCTCCCTTGGGACCTATCCCACTGACGCTGATCAGCTGTCTGAACATCTGCAAATCCTGCCGGTTTAAGAAACCATAAAGGCACATCCCGTCTTCCCTTACCTGAAAATACGTATACAGGACCGTCTCCATGCCTATTCCAGGCAGACGGTCCAGTACGGACAGCGGCACATGAATTTCCAGTCCGATGTATCCTGCTTCAATGACCACAGTGTCCTCAAAGATATCGACCAGAGGTCCCTTTACATAAGAAATCACGTTCTCTGTCTCCTTTTTCTCTTCTAGCTTTGTCTTTAATCATAACATACCGTGTATCCATATGCAAGCAGTTAATCGAACAAATATTCTGTTTCCGGGACAGCTTCGGCCAGATGCAAAGGCAGAACCGTCACCTGTTTTCCGCGCAGAAACACCGGTTACCGTCTTTCCTGAATGACCGGTTTATGATATAATAGCCCCATGAAAACAGATTCACCGTTTTCCTCATACAAAACGTCAGCACAGCATCAATCAGGAGACACTGCAATGATAACAATACACGAAACCATGCTTTTCCCGGAGACCTACCCTTTAGATCGTCTTGGAAGGCGGGAAGATCTTTTATTTTTTGACATAGAGACGACCGGGTTTTCCGGAGAATATACCAATTTATATTTAATCGGGTGCGTCTATTATGAAGGCGGCCGCTGGAATCTGGTTCAGTGGTTTGCAGATACCGTGTCCGCGGAAAAAGAAGTGCTCGTCACTTTCTTTGAATTTCTGAAGCGCTTTTCCATGGTCGTACATTTTAACGGGGACGGCTTCGACATTCCATATCTTTTAAAACGCTGCCGCGCATACGGCCTGCCTTACGATTTTTCCGGAGTGACAAGTCTGGATATCTACAAAAAAATACGCCCTTACCGGAACCTGCTGGGCTTAGAGAGCATGAAACAGAAAGCCATCGAACAGTTTCTCGGTGTCGGGCGGGAAGACATTTACTCCGGCGGCCAGCTGATCGAAGTGTATCAGGATTATTTATCTTCGCAGGATCAGGACCTGTTGGATCTGCTCCTCTTACATAATGCCGACGATCTTCGGGGAATGCCGGGGATCCTGCCGATTCTCAATTATCCGGACTATCTGGAGCATGATTTCAAGCTGGAGAGCCAGGAACTTCTGACACGAAGTGATCTCTTCGGCCGGGAATATCACGCCTTAAAGCTGGTCTATCAGAGTGATTATATGGTGCCGGTTTCCTTTTCCCGTACCTCTTCTGTAGCCGATATTGAAGCGAAGGGCGGGCAACTCACCGCCTCCGTGGATTTATATGAGGGGGAGCTTAAGTATTTTTATCCCGACTATAAAAATTATTACTACTTGATCTATGAGGACCGGGCAATCCATAAGAGCGTCGCCGAATATGTGGACAGGGAGGCCCGCATCAAGGCAACGGCCAAGACCTGCTATACACGCCGGTCCGGCTGTTACCTGCCGCAGTTTACCCCCGTTTTTGAACCGGTTCTCCAAAAGGAATATAAGGACCGGCTCACGTACTTTCCTTATGATGACAGGCAGTTTGCAGAGCTGGAGCAGTCCGGAGGTTACGTCCGCCATTTACTGGATTACCTCTGCGGAAAATAATGGTACCGTATCATATGCCCTGCATCTTTCTGAATGCACGCGGGGAGACGCCTTTCGCCTTTCTGAACGCGTCTCCAAAATAGTTTCCGTCCCCGAATCCGCACCGGTCCGCGATTTCTGTGACGGAACAGGCGGAATGAAGAAGAAGCCTCGACGCCTCCCGGATTCTGATGTTCGTCAAATACTCTTTATATCCAAAACCGGTGACCGCCTTAAACTTCCGGGAGAAATAGGCGGGACTCATATGGCTTAATTCCGCCACCTCCTCCAGCGTAATCGGATTCTGGTAATGATCGTAAATATATTTAGCGGCTGCTTCAATAGTCTCTTCTCCGATTTCCAGCCTGCCGTGATCCGTTTCCGCCTCCTGGCATCGCGACAGAGAGACGAGAAGCTCATAAAAGCACCCTTTCTTCATTAGAGGGGAAAATCCATCCTGTCCCGTCTCCTCGTACTCAATCCGTCTGATCAGTTCTTCCACCCTGCTCCGGTTCCCGTTCGGCACGGTAACCTTCGAGTTTCGGAAAATATATTCCACATTTTCTTCCCCGCACAGTTCCTTCATACTGTCCAGATACTCCCCGTCAAAACTGATGGTCACCCGTTCATTTACCGGACTCGAATGGTATGTGGTCCGGTGTATCTCCCCAGGTTTTAAAAAGATAATATCTCCCGGCTCCACGTAATACAGCGTATGGTTGATAAAAATCTTGCAGTGTCCCGAATAGAGATAGTAAAACTCATAATGTGTGTGCCAGTGGCTTTCTGCCATATGAAACTCGTAAGACCGCTTCGTGCGGCTGATGTTGCACTTCATAAAATCCCCCCATTAATAATCGCCTTTTTTCAGCAGGGCCTTCATATATGCAAAGGTCCTCTCTTCTCCGTTTTCCTTCAGCATCAGAAGGAGCTCTTCCAGCAGTTTTGCCGTCTCCGGCGCTATGACCATGTACTTCTTCGCATGGATGTAGTACTCCCAGGGAGATGCGTCCGTATAGTCCTTCCCCTTGTACGTTTTCGATGCAGCGATCCGGTCCATCATCATCTCGATCACGTACTTCAGCGGCATCTTATGGCCTCTTAAGCCCTCCGACATATCTGTCGTAAAGTCGATCCAGTATTCGTAATGATGTTTGTTCCGCCCCTTGTGATGCAGCCATGCCTTCGAAAAGCCCTTCTCTTCCCTTTCGGCAGCGTTGGGGCTCCTTGTCCCCTGATAGTAAATCACCCCCGGAATAAACTCTTCCGGACTGTATTTGGATAAATCATGAAGGAGGCCCTGTTTATAGAGTCCTACCCGGAAACAGTTCTTCATGACTCTGAATTTATGCGCCGTTATCGTATGAAAATGTCCCCAAAGATTATGTAACTTCATAGCCGCCTCCATCTGTTCTTATAAGCGCAGAATACGCTTCAAATCGTTCCCATTTTACCACACTTTCCCACCCGGATTCCACTATAATTTTCATTCTTGACACATTTCCGAAACTATGCTATTCTTAGGGAAGTTGCAGAGGTGCTGCAGCTCAATATACTATAATTTTTTATTCATTTTGGAGGTATCATAATGAAAGGTACAGTTAAGTGGTTTAACAACCAAAAAGGTTACGGATTTATTTCCGACGAGCAGGGCAACGACGTATTCGTACACTACTCAGGTCTGAACATGGATGGCTTCAAGTCTTTAGACGAAGGCGCCAGCGTTGAATTCGACGTAGTCGACGGAGCCAAGGGACCTCAGGCAGTAAACGTTACCAAATTATAATCATTGACTTATCGATGTACCTTTTTCACGATGTGGTAGCCCCCTATGAATTTATCAGGCGTGGACAGCAACAAACAACATATAAGGAAGAAGTACGATTGTTTTACATGATTACAGACAGAGCCACCCGATTTCGGATGGCTCTTTTTGATATCACGGGAACACGCAGCCTGTATTCTGCCGGTTCAGTTCCTATCTCACCGCGCGGTCACGGATATCAGTCAATTCCTCCACTGAGAAATTGTAATGCTTATTGCAGAAATGACAGTTTACCTCTATGCTCTTACCCTCGTCAATCATTTCATTTAGTTCTTTCTTCCCAATGCTGATTAACGCCTTTTCCACACGATCCTTTGTACAGTTACAGGTGAATTCCGCCGGTACCTTATCCATAATTTCGAGGCCGAATTCTCCTAAAATATAGTTCAGAATCGTCTCGGGAGTCTTTCCTTCATCCAAAAGTGATGTAATGGAAGTAATCTCTCCCAGCTTCTTTTCCAGCTGGTCGATCATCTCGTCCGATGCGCCCGGCAGAAGCTGAATGATAAAGCCCCCCGCCTGTTTCACCGTATTGTCCTTATTCATCAGAACTCCCAGTGCAACGGAAGAAGGGGTCTGCTCCGACGTGGCGTAATAATAGGTCAAATCTTCCGCGATCTCCCCACCGACCAGAATTGTCTGACCCACGTAAGGTTCCTTTAAGCCGATATCTTTTATCACGCTCAAAACGCCCTCTCCCACGGCGCCGCCTACATCCAGCTTGCCTTTGTCATTCGGCGGCAGCATGACTCCCGGATTATAGGCATAGCCCTTTACGTTCCCCTTCGAGTCCGCAGTTACCGTCAGGCCTTCGATAGGACCGCTCCCCTGCACCTTTAAGGTCAGTAAATCCTGATCCCCTTTCATCATCACACCCATCATGGCTCCTGCCGTCAAAAGGCGTCCCAGGGCCGCTGTAGCCACCGGGCTCGTGTTATGCGCGCTTCTGGCATGTTCCACCAGTTCTCGTGTTGTCGCCGCAAATGCCCGGATCTGATGGTCTCCGGCTGTGGCTCTTACAATATAATCTGTCATCGTCATTCCTCTTTCTTTCCGCATTCCCTGGCAATGATGTAGATACGCTCACTGTCCTCCTTGACGGGCTCTTCAGTAAATGCATCATATGCCGCCACAAACTCCATTCCTGCTTCTTTAAGCGCCTTTTTTACCGTGTCCAGAGAATAAGCTTTCTGATAATGAGTTTCCACGTATTTCCGGTAAAGGTCTTCTTCCGTCCGGATAAAGAGGGCCAGATCATACTCATTGATCATGGTGTCCCGGTCGTAATAGTTCTCCCAGATGAAGCTGCTCTCTTCCCGGTCTTCCGCAATGGTGGATTCTCCCAACAGGGTTTTATATTTATAGATTGTGTTTAAATCAAAAATAAAAATACCCTCCGGATCTAAATAGTTGTTGACAAGAGAAAATACCTCCACCAGATCATCGTATTCCAGAATGTAATTCATACAGTCGCAGATGCTGACAACGGCTGCTACCGTTCCGTACAGCTCAAAATCACGCATATCCTGAAGCAGATACAGGATATCGTGACCGGAAGCGGCGCGCTTATCCATAGCGATCTGGAGCATATCCTCGGAATTATCGACACCGATCATGTCGTATCCTGCCTCTGACAAAAGCTCCGTCACACTTCCCGTTCCGCAGCCCAGGTCCAGAATCAGACCGTCTCCGACGCCGTATTTCTTTAAAAGTCCGGTCAGATACCGGCACCATTCTCCGTACGGGATATTATCCATAAAGGTATCATACACCTCTGCAAAACCGGTATAGGCCTCCATCGTCCTCTCCTCCTTCTGACAATCAAATACCCCGCACATAACATGCAGGGTATCAGTTTGCGTTACTATGCGTTCTTTCCGCAGCACTTTTTATACTTCTTGCCGCTGCCGCACGGACATGGATCATTTCTTCCGATCTTCGGACCTTTTACAATGGTTCCGGAAGCTTTCTGTTTCTTATACAGCTCTTTCTTCTTCTCTTCCGTAAGAATCGAATCCCACTGGGGAAGACCGTAAAGCCACTCCGCTTTCGCTTCTACCATGTTGTAATATAACTTTTCCGGGTCGATCTCGATCTTCACGGAGGTATTCTCATCCATGGTGTCAATCGGATTCTCATATCCCTTTAAGCTCTCATTGATACCGTCCAAAAAGCCTGTCATGGTCTGAATATCGGTACCGTACTTCTCAGCCAGCTCCTTAACCGTTCCTTCCACTACAGCCTCCGGCGCGGAGAGAATCTGCTCATAGATTCCTTTCTCCACTACGAAGTAATTAGACCATAACTCTTCCCTTGCTTTATCATCCAGCCCATCGCCATATGCCAGGGTTCTCCAATTTTCTAAAATAGTCATCGCTCAACCATCCTTTTATCTGTTATTTCTGTAATACTCCATAAACCAGTATATAACAACTTTGAGAATATTGCAAAATGTTTTTCCTTTTAAAGAATCCCCATGACAGGCACGGGGATTCCAGTTAATTATTCGCTGATTGTTCTCGGATAAACAGAAACCTGCTTTTTGTCTCTGCCTTTTCTTTCAAATCTGACAACGCCGTCCACTGTAGCGAACAGGGTATCATCTCCGCCGCGGCCTACATTAATACCCGGGTGAATATGAGTTCCGCGCTGTCTGTAAAGAATGTTGCCGGCTAAAACGAACTGGCCGTCTGCTCTCTTGGCCCCTAATCTCTTGGACTCAGAGTCTCTGCCGTTCTTTGTGGATCCAACACCTTTTTTATGTGCAAAAAATTGAAGATTCATATTTAACATCTGTCAGTCCCCCTTATTAAGCGTTGATCTTATCGATCTTGATCTGTGTATAAGCCTGTCTGTGACCATTCTTCTTGTGATAGCCGGATTTTCTCTTATACTTGTAAACGATGACTTTCTTTGCTTTGCCTTCCTTTACAACGGTACCTGTTACGGTAGCGCCTGCTACGGTCGGGCAGCCAACTGCCAGTTCGCCGTTGTTCACAACCAGAACCTGATCAAATGTTACTGTTTCTCCTGCTTCGACACCAAGCTTTTCAACTTTAATTGTGTCACCTTCTGATACTTTGTACTGCTTGCCACCTGTTGCGATAATTGCGTACATATGGCACCTCCTGTTTTCTTTACTCGCCAATTTCGGTGGTCCGGCCAGCCGGACGCTTAAGACCTCGTTGAGCGGCACATACCTTGTCAGGATACCATTATTTAAAAAGTATGTCAAGTTTTTTATTCGTTTTCACATTTTTTTGTTAATAAGAAATTCAGTGGCCCGGAGATTATCCTCTTACTCAAACCGGCCATAAATAGTAAGATCTTTATTGGTGTCAGCCCCTCCGGTATACGGTTCTGTACATGCAGAATCTTTAAAGACTTCAAGCGTCTTCCCTTCCGGGTTTATAAGCATTACACCTTCTCCCTTCTGTACGTAAACACTATCGCTGCTCTCTTTTTCTGTGCCAGGATTCAAAATCAGTGTAATAGTCCGCAGGTTCTGCTTATCCGACAGCCGTTCCAGCAGTGCCAGAGCGCCTTCCGGCCGCGGGGCATCGTATGTAACGGTTACCGTGGAAGGCTCTTCCTTTGTCCCATCCGCATGACACTGCACATTTTCGGTTTCCAGAATCGCCAGCGTCTCCGAATCCAGCTTATAGGAACATTCAATCCAGTCCCCGTCCCGGTAATCAATCCCAAGCGTATCCTTCTTCGCAGAAAGACTGTCTGGCTGCAGCACCGTGTAAAGCATAAGCGTATCGCCGTTATCCTCGATTTTTTCTATCTCCTCCAATGCGGTGGCCTCATGGTCAAGCCCAAAATAAGCATAATATTCACTGTCAGAATTCCATACGCCGCCCGGCGTAAGCTGTCCCCAGTACTGGCCGTCATATAAGCCGTAAACCGTATCCGGCATCTGAATCTCTTCCTTAACTCCGTCTTCATTATAATAGCGGAACTCAGTTTCCACATACCGCCTCATAGTTGGAGAAACCTCATAAGCACTGTGATAATGGCTGAGCAGTTTCTCCGTACTGTTGGCTTCGATCACCTGCTCCATCGTAATCTGCATCCCGGCCGCCTCCTGCGGTTCCTCTGCAGTCTCTATTTCCTGCACTGTCTGTGACTCCTGTACTGTCTGCGGTTCCGTTGCCTCCTGTGACGCTCCTGAGCCCTGTGATTCCGCTGCCGTCTTCGCGCCGCAGGCCGTCAGCCCAAGGCAGAGTGCAGCACCCAGTACCATCAGTTTTTTGCAGTTAAATTCTCGTCTCTTCATAATACTATATCTCCCTTTTTCTTCTCTATTATTGGGCTGCGGTTCAGGCTTAAAGCCGTAACCGCAGCCAACAGCCAATTCTATCGGCTTCCGCCCCCATGGCCTCCGCCGGAATAACCGCCTCCGCAGCCCACCGTGATGTCTGCTGCACGCCAATCTGCGACAAGGCGTTGCCGCAGAGCTACCTTCTCCTTTAGATGGTTTTTTTGTTACTTTTCTCTGGACTGGCCGTGACTTCGCCAGTTTTCGCGACTGGTGCTGTAAGATCCAGTTTCAGCTCTGTTCGTCCGGGTATGTTTGCCTTGGCTGCAGCTTCTGGCGCCGCCGGTGCTTTCTCTGCCTTCTGGAGCGCCTGAGCCTGATCCGCGTTCTTCTGGATGCTGCACATCTCTTCCAGCGTGCTTGCAATTTTCACCGCCGTTTTCCCGCCAGATGATTGCTGAGGCACCTGTTTCACTTCTGCCCCTGCAGCTGGTGCCTGGGGTGCCTGTTTCACTTCTACCCCTGCTGCTGGTGCCTGGGGCGCCTGCTTTACTTCTGCCCCTGCGGACTGCCTGGCCAGTTCATCCTTTTCCTGAATCTTTCTCTGAATCGTAGAGACCATTCTCTCTGACAGATTTTGCTGTTCTTTTTCAAGCCTGGACGCCCTGTCTTTATCGTTATTCCAGGTTTTGTCCGCTTTCTTGGAGATCAGGCTCGCAAACATTCCCTCTTTCTCTCTCTGTTTTTTGTCAAGTGCGTGGAGATCCGCCTTGATAGAATACATCTGTATATCTAAAGTTCCCTCCTTCGTAGGAGACATGGTGGCAATATCAACGTGATGTTCTCCTGACGCGATTGCCGTCATAATTTCTGCTTCGATCCTTTTCTCTCTTTCCTGTTCCGGCAGATTAGAAAAACGGTTTCCGCAGTATTCTTCCGCAGTCTTGCCATCTATAAAGAAAATTTGTGAAAGCTGTGTAATCCCGCCCTTCTCCCACTCTTTTTTATCGGTTTGGAATTCGGAAATGTACAGGGTCCGCAGCTGAGCGCTCAGTCCCGCAGCATTTCTTTCCGGATTCTTCCTGACGTCCAGCAGGTTTTCCATCTCGCTTACCGCCACAAATGGAAGGACTCCATCCGTTTTTTTCCCTTCCATGTGGGCAGCACGGTCGTAAAAACGCTTGGTCTCCACAATCATACTGGCTGTACATTCCGGCAGCACAGATGCCCGCATCATCTTTACATCATGAACTTTCAAGGCCTGATCGTAACCGCTGTTGGCAAACACCACCTGATAGAAGTATGGAGCAACCATTTTCAACCCTTTTTCCAAATGGACATATTGAGCATGTTTTTCCGGATCTGAATATCTGTCAGCTCTATATTCGGGATTTTCCTTCAGTTTCGTCTCTCTTGTCTGATCATAAACCACGACTTCATATAGACGGACTAAATCTTCTGCACTTTTCGCTCTCTTCGCCGGATCCCTGGGCGGATTTGTAGTAAGCAGCGATAAATCCAGGCTGCGCAGATCAAATGATTCCGCACGGTTATAGAATTCATCCAGAACCTTTTTTCTCCGCTGTGGGTCACCGCTGTAATAGTCCTCCAGCGCCAGTTTTGTCTTTTCTTCAATTTGTGCGTTATCAAGCCCTTTTGTATCTATCATTCCGCTAAAGTCTCTCGTATCGCCCGGATTATCTATTTTATGCTCTTCCAGAAAAGTTAAAACCGTATTGGTTACGATCGCCCGTTTGGCGTTTTCTTCCTGCATTCTGATAACTACATCTTCCGGCAGTGTTGCTGTTTTGCTGAATTTCGTTATATCATAAAGAGGATGAGCCGGAACCGCCTCTGGTTTGAACTTCCGCTCCGGCTCCGGCGTCGACAAGTAGCGCAAAACGGATTCTTCTTCCTTCGATATGTTTGGCATCGCTCCCATCGCATCATCCGTCAGTTTCTTTTTTATTCCTTCGTCATTAAAATACGCCTCCTTCAGTGTTTCAGGAAGATGTCCTCTCATCATGCGCGGCTGTTCCTGCGAAGGAATATCCGCCACCAGCGGAAGAAGCGTTCCGGCACGTCCGGTAGCAATTTTCTTTCCCCCAATCCTTCCTCTCTCCTCCAGCTGTTCATTTAAGATCGTCGCCTCGGCGCAGGCAGCCAGCTCTGCATCGGAGATCTGATCCCGTTTTGTATCTCCCATAAATTGTGCTTTATTGCGGTTTAGATCCGACACCTTAATGACGGCTTCTACGGCGTGGTTAAACTCTGCCAGCTCCTGCACCGACAGCTCCCCGATTTTTTCCCTCAGCTTCAGTGCTTCAGGATACTTACTGAAAACAGCTCTGTTTTCATTTGTCACCTTTACGGGAGGTACCTTTTTCGTGAAACCTCCAGCCGATTCCAGCCCCTGTGTAAGTCCCTGTATGGCCCCTCCCAGAGTGACGAAGAATCCGGCCCTGGCCCCCTCGTATTCCGGCCGCTTACAGAGTTCCTTCCGTTCTTCCACCGTCAGTGTTTCCGGAATCTTCGCCGCATAATCAGCTTCGCGCCCCAGATCAAGCCCCGACACCGTCCTCATACAGACTTTCATGACATCGGCAAGTCCTTCTGTCGTTCCCATTTTTGCCATGATCTGAGGGCCCATTGCTTCCTTTTCAAGCCTGATTTTGTCCGCAAGCTCCTGGTTTTCACATCGGTCTGTGCACATGATATCGCTCATGTGGTACTCCGGATGCTTCGCCTTTATGTTCAGATAGAGGATCGATTCGAAGAAGCTTCCGTGGCTTCTGGTTGGCTCCGTTCTTCTTACACCACACCGCTGAAGCTCATACATTGCCTTGACCGTATCCTTTTTCTTTGGATCGGTCTGCTCATCGTATAGGGCCTTCCACTTCATCGCTGCCTTCCGGTCTATCTCATTGGTAAGGCTGTTTACTCTACCCGGCTTGTTCAACTCGTTAAATGCCAACGGGACATACCCATGCCATATACTGGTAAATGATTCCGGGTCCAGTCCACCCGTCATATATTTCAGGGTATCGCTGCCGCTCGGCTTGACGTGATTCTCTGTGTATGCGTTACTGTAAGCCGGTTTGTATTCCTTCATTTTCCACCGGATAGCCGCCTCCTGTTCGGCAAATACCGGGGATGCATTCAATGCCTCCTGTTTTTTCCTGTACGCCGTTTTTTCCGCTTCCGTCTTCTGAAAGGGAAGGACATCCCTATATACAGGAATTACGCGGGCAAGTCTTATTTTTTCGTCAGGAGCCTTTTCCATAACTCCAAAGGATACCGGCTCCTCCGCCTTAATCACTGCCGCCGTTACTCTGGCCTGCTTTTCTTTCTCTGCCAGCTCCTTCGGCATATCGTCGTATTGACTGCCTACGATCTCACGGAGGCTTTTATCTCCGATAAAAATCATATCTGTCCAGTCAAGGCCGGCTTCCTCTAAAAGCTGATGCGTCTCTTTCTGAATCATACAGCCAATATTATCGTTATACCAGGTTGAGCCGTATTCCATGTATCCAACCAGAGCTTTACAGCCTGTCTGAACCTCTTCAGGCAGACTGGAGTAAGATTTAAATATATAATATATATCATCTCCTTTTTTCGCTTTTGCACTATTTGTATTATAAAACTCAACCAGTGCTTTTCTTTCTGGCTCGGTTTTCTTTTCCATAAACTCCACAAACGCGGCAGGATCGATAATTTCATTCGTTTTAATCTGAAAATCCATGCGGTCTGGCAGCCTGTACTCTCCTGATTGAGCTAATCTGTGGCGATAATCAAAGTCGCACAATTGATCCGCTGTAATACCGCGGAATTTTTGAAACTCCGGGCGTGATGATACCTTTTCGAAAACTAAATTATAATTAAAGAGATCAACTGCCATTGCATCAGCTGGGATGTTGGAGTGGTCGGCCGCATAAATAATCTTTCCTCGCTCCTCCCGGATTCTGTTTCTGTACATTTCCCTGCTTTCATATTCATTACTGTCTTGCCCTTTGCTTTTCTCCCGCTCCAAATGAATCTGATGAATCTGGATGTCCTCGCCCTGTATAAGCGGAATAAACATTTGGGCCAAACACATTTCTGCGCTCTGAAACTCACCCAGATTGCTCGTCATCTCACCTAAAGGATCAAAACCATTCATTTTTTGGCTAATGTCGACGTCTTCCGCATACGCAAATGACATGGTCAGCACTTCTTCATAACAGGCGATGAGGAATTCCGCCAGTTCTTTCTTTTCACCACTGATACTCTTAACCATATTCTTATAAGTCCGCAGGTTCATTGCCTCCTCGGCCCCATATGTACTATTGATAGATAAGTCCGCTGTAACAAAAAGCGTGTTAGAAATCTGAGCAATTTTATTCGGCCGGTTCGGGTTTCGTATATCTAATTCTTTCGCCACTACATTTGACAGCATACTTTCAACATTACTGCCCTTGATCTCATACATATCTTTCCGAAGTCCCCTGTATTGTCCTGCAGTACTAAGCTTATCTCTTTCTTCCACAAATTTCTTCCATGCGTCTGGTCTGGTTTTCGCAAACTCCGCAAGCATCGGGAGCATGTCAAGATATTCATTTGGATTTAGCATAATTTATTCCACCCTTCTATAATTTTTTATATAAGACGTCCGCTTTTTTGCTCTGGATCCACGATTGCAGCAACGCGGAAAGGAGCAATGGGATGATCTACGGTAAGGTTGACAATCCACCGGCCCAGCCGTTCCAGGACATTGGGATGGCGGTAAATGTTCTCCAGATAATCTTCTGCATCCACATATGGATAGAGGTGGCGTCCCGCGGACAGCATAGCCATACACTTAATGCCCGTGGATTCTGTCAATACCTGGGCGACCCGGTCAGCGGTGTACTCCTGACTGCGGGAGTAAAGCGGCCCCAGAATCGGTATAATGCGTGGGAGCAGGATGCTGAAGGAATGGGCCAGGGTAACATGGTTAAAATAGTGATGTCCAAACTCATGAGCCATAACAAAGTAAAGCGTATCAAAGTCCTTATTCTCCATATAGGCAATATCGACAATTTCCGAATTGAGCTGTACGTACCGTTTCCCAATCACCCAGGCAGAGAATGCGTTCAGAATGCCGTTTTGCTGGCGGATATAAACCTCAGGAACTTTCTTCATCCCCAGATTCTTAGAAAATTCCACACTCTTCTCATAAATTTCCGGGAAATTTCTCGGAGTGACCTTAATCGCATAAGATAATTCACTGGCATAGAGCTGGTAAAACGCACAGAGAAAAGCAATGATAACATAAGCCAGATAGAAAAAGACAATTCCGCCATTGATGGTCTGAAGGAGTTCGATGATATCCGGATCGTCAATAAACCCGGAAAGATCTGAACTCTGCATTGCCATGGTAAAGACAAACGCACACAGCAAAATCAGAATATTCATCACAAACAAGATCCAGTAGAGGGGGCGCTCTGCCTTATGCCGCAGTTTGCGGATCTCTTTTTTCACTTCCCCCGGGCTTCTGGCGGCTTCAGCTTCGTTTTCGATGTTTTCCGTTATTTCCATATTCTTTTCCTCCGTACTTTCCATGTATTTTTCGTCAGTTTTCTTAAAAGTTCTTCCTGATTTTCAGTATATTCTTTCCATCTTTATACTCATATGTAATTTCATCCATACTCTTCTTCACGATATAGATTCCCAGACCGCCGATTCCCCGCTCGTCTGCAGACAGCGTGATATCCGGGTCTTCATTGGCTAACGGGTCGTAGGGAACGCCGTTATCCATAAAAGTGATTACTACCGCCATCGGATTGTCCATCACCTCCACTCTGACGGTGGCAAATCCGTTTTCAGGGTGGTACGCATAGTGGGCGATATTGCCGAACAGTTCGTCAATGGCAATATCAATCTGCATCTGGGCCTTCATGGAACATCCGAGGCTCTCTAACTGTTCATTTACAAAATCGGTTACCCGTTCAATATTCTCAATCGTTGCACTGATCGTCAATTCTTTCAAGATATGCCCTCCATCCGTGCCCTGTACTCCAGGCACAGCATCGTAATATCGTCAAACTGCACTGCACTCCCCACAAATGAATCAATATCTGCTTTTACCTCCGGAAGCAGCTCCATCGGCGCCTTATAGACATTCTTCCGCAAAGTCTCTTCCAGCCGTTTCATTCCATAGAGTTCATTTCTGCTGTTCATCGCCTCGGTAATTCCATCGGTATACTGGAATATCTTATCCCCCGGCTCTAACTGCATGGTTCCCGCTTTATATCGAATTCCTTCCATACCGGCAAGCACAAATCCGGCGCGTATCTTATAAGGCTCATAGAAACCGCCGCTTTTACAGATAAACGGAATTTCGTGTCCTGCATTGACGAATTGGAATTCTCCTGTTACCAAATCCAGCACACCCTCAAACGCAGTAATAAACAGCCCCTCGCTGTTCGCCTCACACAAAAGGTCGTTCACCTCTGTAAACACCTCGCCTAAATCCCGTCCCGGCTGGGTGTGGTCTTTGATCAGCGTCTTGCCGATTACCATAAACAGGGCAGCCGGCACACCCTTTCCCGACACATCCGCCATAACGATGGCGAGGTGCCTCTCATCCACCATAAAGAAATCGTAAAAATCTCCCCCCACTTCCTTAGCCGGGTTCATGGTGGCATAAATGTCAAACTCTCTCCGGTCCGGAAACGCCGGGAAAATGCAGGGGAGCATGGAGGACTGAATCTGAGTCGCCACATCCAGTTCCGCACCGATCCGCTCTCTCTCTGCGGTAACCACGGTCAGATTCTTAATATATTCCGAAAGCTCCACCGTCATAAACTGGAAGGCATCCGCCAGTTCTTCAAACTCATCCCCCGTCTTTACGCTGATCGAAAAGTTCTCCAGATCGTCCATGTCATTTTTAATCAGCGCAGAGGCGGCATCATGCAGCACCTCCGCAGGCCTGATGACAATGCGTCGAATGTAGTAGTAATATGCGATGATGGATACAAACATGGCAAGGCCTGCTATGGAAACGGCTGTCCATACAAACCGGTAGATATCCCGGTTAATCTTTTCCATGGAAATATCCACGCTGGAGAGCGCCACCGGCTCACCAGCCGAGTTAAAGATCGGAACATAGGCAGAGGCCAGATAACCGTATTCCTCATTTCGCGTAAACAGGATATTTCTCTTCGCATTTGCAGAGAACGCGGCATGCATAACCTCGTTGCCGCCGCCGTAATAGGAATCTGTATCCAACAGCCTGCGCACACCCTCTTCGCCTTCCTCCCCCACATCCCAGATGTATACCATGACATCCTCCTCGGGGACAACCACATAGAAGTATTTGAGCCCTATGGTCTGCTTTACGCGCAGGAGAGCCGCTGCGACTTTCTCGTAATACGCATCCTTTTCACCTGTGGCGTAATACTTTTCAACCATATCTCCATCAATCATCTCTGCCGCGATAGTGGCTTCATCGAAGGCCACCTTGCCATACTGTTCCTCCATCTGCCCCCGGTACACTACAACTACAACCGATGTAAGCGCCAGAACCAGAACCACTGCCATGAATACCAGCCCCATGATCAATTTAGGCTGCAGACGGAATTTCATTTTTTTACGTTTCATCCGGCATACCACACTTTCTCTCCCAAAGAATCAGACGAAGGTGCCCATCCGACACGCCAAACAATACCTGATCCTTCCTGACTGCGATTACATCCTGCTCCAGATTCGTCTCTCCCGTATCCAGTGCGCGCACGTAATACCAGGTTCCATGAATCTTCACCTGTGTCATCTGGTTATAGCAGCGAAAACACGCTTTTGCCTCCGATTTCGTCATATCGTGAGTAAGCGTAAGCTTCTCATCAGAGGGCCGCTTCCAGTAGGGATGCTTTTTCGGCTCCTCCTGCCTTTGGGCCGCCGCCCACCGGGGCTCGAAGTCAGCCATCAGTTTTTGTACCATCCGCTCTGCCTCCGATCTGCACCGCAGATAGACGTCTATACTGTCCATTCCCTCCGTGATTTCTACACTGGACTGGTCCAGAATATCGCCGCCATCCAGGGCAGCCGTCATCTTATGCATGGTGACACCGCTCTCCAAAAACCCCCGTTCCATGGCAGCTTCAATCGGATAGTAGCTCCTGCCCTCCGGCAGAAGAGAGCTGTGAAGATTAATGCCGCGAAAGGCAGTCACATCCTCCGGCACCGGAAGAATCCGGTTATATTCCGCGGAGAAAAAGAGTCCGCAGCCCTCCTCTGTGAACAGTCTTTTCGTTTCAGCCGCCGTCATGTCCTCGTAATGCACCGGTATGCCGTATTTTTCTGCTTCCTTCACGATACCGTACTCAGTAAAACAATCCTCATCATTGTGATACGTATACAGTGACAGAACCTGATGGTTTCGCACAAAGTAGGAAAAACACGGCAGAAAAACATCTGTTCCAAAATATACAATCTTCAACTTTCACACCTCTCTGCTATATCGTCAGAACAAGAGAGTTAAACCCCTGATACCGCTGATAATAAAAATCCTCCGCCTTCTCTTTCAAAACGAGGATTCCCATCGAATCCATGAAGACCTCATCCTCTGAATTCGCACGTTTCGTCTCCATCTCAAACGGGTTGAACTTCCATGCATTGTCTCTTAAATATAGTTTAAACTTTCCGTTTTCGGCAGCGATTACCGTGATTTGAATATACCCGTCATCACGGTCCTTCATGCCTTTTGTCAAAATCGCCATCCCCAGTTCCTCAACCGTCATTACCACAAAATACCTCTGCCCGGCGCTGGCATTCCATTTGACGCAAAAATCTTCAATCCGCCCGCATACCTCTGTCAAATCTGTCACACTTCCTGAGATGGTGTACTGGAATACCCGCTCCGGATCCCCGTCATCAACGATGTAATGACTGAATCTTCTCCACAGGAGGAAAATAAGCAGCGAGACGATCTCCGTCGCGGGAAACAGCAGCCAGAACTTCTCTATACCGCAGGACGCAAACAAAAGAGTGCAGGGAAGCAGCACCACGGCTCCTCTCATGGTTTCAATCAAAAATACCGCCTTCAGCCGCTCACAGGACTGGTAATAGTTACAGGTCAAGATACTGATTCCAGCAAAAAAGGCTCCTGCACAGTATATTCTCAGAGCTTCCGCCGCCATGGAGGCAAGCGCTACTTCCGTCATGCCAAACAGCCTGCAGAACGCATTCGGAAACACCATTACTGCTGCAATCAGAAGTGTGCCCACCGCGATGCCCGAGGCAAATCCCAGTCTCACCGCATTTCTGCGCCCGCTTACATTGTGTTCCCCGTAATAGGTAGAAAGGATTGGCTGCACGGCCCGGGCGGTTCCCTCATAGAGATAGAGAATCAGATAAGAGGTATTCTGTATCAGATCGAATACAGCCACACCGTTTTCCCCGGAAAGCCGCATCAGAACGTTGTTGCAGAGCCAGAAAAACACCATCTGATACAGATACTGCACCGAGGTGGCAAAGCCGGAACGCAGACTCTTCATCACATCCTTCACCGGAAGCCTTTTTAGCAGTTTGGGAGTCAGATGAGACTCCTTCCCATACAGCCCCGGCAGATAGACCACAATGGCAATTATCTGTCCGATGGAGGTCGACAGCGCCGCTCCCCCAGTCCCCAGTCCCAGCCCCAATACCAGAATGATATTTAAGCCAATATCCGTGATATTGCCGATGACGGAACCAATCCCAGCCCGCCTCTGACAACTGTCATTTCTCAAAAAATAATTAAGAATATTAGACAGATAAAACAGCGGCGTTGACAGAACCAGGATAAACAGATAGTCCTTCGTCGCATAAAACAGTTTCCCGTCTGAAGATGTAGTTCCCAGAAACGCAAGCAGCTGGTCAAGAAACAGAATCCCCAGCGCTGCCGTCACGATGCTGCACACCATCGCCAGCTCCAGCACTGCTGAAAAGTGACGGTTTGCCTCTGCTTCCTTCCCTTTGCTCAAAAGCGTTGAAAACCGCACAGAACCGCCGAGCCCGAATCCATGGGCCATCATGCAGTTAAACATGTATACCGGAAGAATCAGACTGATGGCGGCAAGCCCCGTTGCTCCCAGCTTCTGCCCCACTACAACGGCATCCGCCATATCGCTGAGTGCCCAGCCCACGGAGGAGAACATGGCCGGCCACCACAGTTTGAAATACATCGGCCCTGTAAATTTATCCTTATTCATGATGAAATCTCATCTCCATGCTTATGATTCCTGCTCGATCGTCAGGATATCGCTGAAACCGGTCAGTTCAAACACTTCCATAATTGTTTCATTGACATGGCGGACCACCATGCCCCCCCGCTTACCCATCATTTTCTGCGCATTTAAGATAACCCGAAGCCCTGCGGAAGAAAGATATTCAAGCTCCCGCATATCTAAAATAAGCCGGGTCACCTCCTCCATATCTTTTTTCAGTTCTGCCTCCATCTGCGGCGCGGTAGCCGTATCCAGCCTGCCCTGAAGGGACATCGTCACTGCTGTTCCATTTTTTTCCTTTATTATTTCCATACGTCTCTCTCCAATCCGTTATTTGACGCCAATGATTCTATTACGGCTTAGGGATACTAATCTTATACAGATGGGCCTGATAAATATCATCCGGCACAATGCTTCTGTACTCCTTCACTCCGTTCACCTCGGTCAGCGTATCCTCTTTGCTGAAGCCCAGGAGAACCAGGTCGTATCCCGTAACCTTTCCATTGGCTCTCTTCTCTTTCAGCCAGCCTCTGAAGTAGCTGCCTCCCATCTTTCCTCCTCTGTAATTCATTTCGTCGGTAATCCGTCTGACCACCTCCATTTTGGGTACAGAAGTCGAATAGGCTTTCGAGTACTTATACAACACTACCCCTTCCTGAAGGGAAATATTGAGAAAATATATGTCATTGTCATAGCGGTTTTTCTGAGGCAGAATAATCGTGTGCTCCTGGCTTAAAAACTCTGTGTCTGTCTTTAACTCTTCTGTCGCTTTGGCTTTTCCATAAAGCTCATCCATTTCGACATCTAAGTTTGTACTGACCTTTTCCTGGTCTTTTTTCTCAACTTTCTGACTGCTTGCATACTCGAGAAATGCTCTTTTATAATAAAATGAGTAGCTGGATACGTTATATACGGTATCTGCCGGTTTACCAAGAGAATTCATACAAACATACGTATTCCCCTTTGTAAAATTAACGGTGCTGCCCAGTCTGTCATCTGCCAGTGCGGTTCCACTGTACATAAGGTAGACGGAAGACCCTCCCGCGGCAGGCAGTTCAGTCCCTACCAGCTGGTTAATATCAACAATACATTTTTTCTTATAATCGGTATCCGCGTTTGCATAGACTGCCCCCTCTCCACCGCCCATACAGGAGTCTTCTACCAGACTGTAATTTTTAAAATCCTCAGTCTTATCAACCTTATTTGTCTCTATATCACCATTTTTGAAATTGAGCAGTGTGACATAGTTTCCATCCGTCATAGCCACCCTGGAGTGGCTGATGCGGTTTAGAATGTAGGGATTCTTTCCGCTGTCAATTTGCTGCACCACAGTCTTCTTGAGATAGACCGCTCTTGCCAGCAGTGCTGAATCGAGCTTAAGCACCGAGTTGTCTCCAATTCCCGGAGATAAGCCGATTTTCCATGCAGTCTCCTTAAGTTCCTTTTTGGCATCGTTTACTACCTTGTCATTGGCGCCCTGGTTTACCTGCTGAATCAGCTCCTGCATCCTGTCACACTGTTTTAAAAGAAATGACTGCTGATTATCAAAGGTCAAATCATCACGACGTTCCAGCTTAATCTGAGATTCCAGCTCCCCCAGCGATTTTCTGGCTTCTGCAAGAAGCTGGGACTGTTCTGTCATTACCTTCAAATGCTCCTTCATTGCAGTTACCTTATCCATATAAACGGTATAACCATCCCTGTATGGATCTTTCTTCACGGTTTGCCCATCTATCACTGCTTCTACGGCGGGATAGGTAACTGACTCTGCAAAGCCGGAAGCCTGTGCCAGATTTCTTTCCGTCTGTTCCAGCCAGTCTAAGAGTTCTCTGTTATTTAAAACTGCGGAAATATCTTTCAATGTCTCGCTGTCCGGCGCAGTTTCCAAAAGTGTCCGGCGAAGGAACTCTACAGCCGTTTTTGTTTCATCATCCATCTCCTGCTCTTTCAGCCATAAGTTATCCAGTGCCGCACTGTAATACGGCGTCAACGCACTGTTATATGCCTCTCTAAATGCCTCGAAGCTGGTATCAAGCTTACCTTGCGTCCTTTGAATCTCCTCATACAGCCCTGCGGCGCTCCGAAGTGCTTCCACCGCTTCCCCACTTAGTGTCATAACCATATTCTCCGGCTTATCCGGCTGAAACATCACGGTATCCCTGTATGTAATCTTCACCGACCGGGGAGCCGTTGTAATCTCCTGAAAGAGAGCGGTTATTTCCTGCTGCAGCTCCTCGATTTCTGCTTTTAACGCTTTCTCTTCTTCAGAGCTGTCACCTTCTCCTTTTTCTGCATTTGATGCGGTTGCCTGCTCCTTTAGGGCGCTGCTCTTTTCCTCTATCTCCTGCTGCAGCTCAAAAATCTTGTCCCATTTATCGAGAATCAGAGAAATATCCTCCACATTGCGCTCTGATACCTGGACGTCCGCTCCGGTTTTTACCTCCGTTTGAAACGACGTACGCCTGGCTGCAATCTCCTGCCGAATCCTCTCTCTCTCCTCTTTAAATGCCTGCAGCATATCCTGGTTATTGGTGATCTGAATCACGGAAATGTTGCTTTCCATATACTTATCTCTTGTAGCACCGAAAATAGCGGCAGCGACTGTATAAACCGCCGGATTCTCCGCATTCATCTTTTCATCCACACTGTAATCTGCGGTATCATCTGCATTGCTGTCCGGGCCTGCTTCCACGTTTTCCTCTGTACTTTTCTTTTCTTCTGTACGAAATTGAAAAACAGCCAGATATTGCTGATCGCCGTCATCATAGAGCTGATAAGTGTTCTTAGTCGGATATATCTCCATATCGGTCAGCGTTATCTCCTGATCCGCGGCCAGCTCCGAAGACACCTGCGAACGTTTTCCTGTAACTTTAAAATGATACGTTACTCCATGATATACAAAAGCGGCCTCGAAAGTCCGGCGGTTATCCGGATTCCAGCTGCCGGGCGTCATCTCATACCCATTCTTTTTGCCATACTCCTTCATGGCTTCGATCAGATATCGACTGTAATCGGGATACACCGTGATGTTAACAGTTTTGCCGCCATCGGACTCTGTTTTCGTTAAAGTCTCATCATACGTACGTTCCCACTCCGCTTTCATCTTTTCCTCATCCAGCTCTGCAATAAATTCATCCATAATTCGATAAAGCTGAGCCTCGACTCCATTATTCCTCGCTGTCTTTACATCTTCCGCATCAAGCTTATATGTGACATCATAGCTGACAATCTCATTGAAAAGGCCTCCTTTTCCTTTGGCCGCACTTTTAATTGCTCTGATATCAAAGGCCAGGGCAGATTCCTTATTCCCAATCCATTCTCCTGCATTCTTCGTTAACACCGGAGTATACGTCTTCCTGATCTCCTTTGTCACCGCCCCGTCTTTCGTCACATTGACCTCAACATCGCCATACTGGTAGAAAAGCAGCTCATCGTTATAGCAGATGACCAACTGCCCGTTATCCGCCAGCTTCACAATCAGGTTCTTATTTCCCACTCCCAGCTCCGAGACAACGGCTTTGTTGGCCGGAACATCGGTATCCCAGAAAATCGTGCTCTCTTTTAATACCTTTCCATCGTCATCCTTCCACCGGTAGGTTCCCACTGCACTGATCAGCTTTTTCTTATCATCGCTGACCGCCCCGCCGTATTCCTCCTTCACCTTAGAGTCCCGCTCTATCAGCTTCTCGTTTTCTTTCTTCACCTTTGTATCGATGCTGTAATCAACCGGTGCTACCTCCACCGCAGGCGCGCTGTAGTCCTCCCCGTCCTGGGCGAGCAGAGTGGTCTGATAGGCATAGACAAGGATATCGTTGTCCATATCGTAATCTACGATTTGAAAATTCTGGAAGTTTCTGGACCATTCCGGCTTTGCTGAAACAATCTCGCTGATCTGGCTGGAAAACGCCGGATTCCCCACGTAATCGGCCTGCATAAGCGACTGGATATGGCGGTCATAAGCAGCCTGGATGGAGGCAGGGTCCGACAAATCCACGCCGGACCCATCCACAATCATAAAATCATCTGGAAACGGCGGCGGCGGTGTGGCCATCCCAAACAGAGAACTGCAGCCTGTTAAAGAAAGTGCACATATCACAGCAGTCATCTGAACTGTTATTTTTTTCATGGAAACCTCCGCCTCCTTCCTGTTCCTCTACTTTTCGTCTTCTTTTATCGTCAGGATTCCTGAAAATCCGGTAATTTCAAAAATATCCTTTACCCCCTGGTTGCAGTGCAGAATCTCCATACTGCTTCCCGGAAGCTTATTGATCTCCTTCTGGGTCTTTAAAAACACACGCAGCGCTGCGCTGCAGATATAACTGGCCTGAGCCATCTCAACTTCTAAGGCAATACCTTCTCCAATGCAGTCAAGCAGTATCTTTTCCATCTCTGCGGCCGCATTGGTGTCAAATTTTCCAACTAATGTAACTACTTCTTTCTGTCCGTTTTTCTCTCTTAAAATCTCCATCTGCGTCCCCTCAGTCTTCGTATTTTAGCAAGTATGGCGCAGGGTTCCTGCGCCATACCTCTATTCTGCCCTTACTTACTTACTTACTTACCCAATTTACTAACAAATCGCTTACTCCGCCTAACAGAACCAGAAGTACAAAAATAAGGACAAAACCAATAATTCCGTTCTTTAAAGCAGCCTTTGCCTTCTCTCTTTCCTGAGGCTCTTCTGCCTTTGCAAACTTTGCGCCCAGAATTATACAGTAAATTGCTGCTAAGGCAATCACGACAGTTAACGCCGGCCCCTTTAAGGCATTAATGAAATCGACAATCGGTTTCACCGCCTGCGTAAAATCCGGTACCGTACCTGCCGTTGTACCTTCAGTTGAAGCTGCAAATATAAACCGCCCCTGCATCATTACCTTCGTGAATAAATTTTGAAACATACTTGTTCCTCCTCGTATTTTAAATTTTAATCTATGTGAACGAACCGCTTAAGCGTTCGCTACATGCTATCGAACCTGAATTTTCTTTTTTTGAACATGAATATACCAGATACATGCACCAATTGCCGCTGCTAAAGCAGCCCCAGCCAGAACCATTGCCCATGTCATATCCATGTCTATAACGACTCCGTACCTGCTCTGGTTTCCAGCCGCATCAACTGCCGTAATCTCATAAATCCCCGGCCGTTCCAGTTTAGAACCGTCTAAATTCCAGGAGAAGCTTCCGTCTGTCACCCTGATGGTAATGTCCGCCTCATCGGCATAGACGGAAATGCCTCCTTTCGAGTACCCGCCATCCTTTACACCATCGATCTCCAGGAACGGCGCCTTCGTATCCCGCACAAGGACAGATTCACAGACTGGCAGTCCTTCCTTTACCGGATTCCATAAAAAACGGTAGCTTCCATCTTCTTTCAGCCGCTGCCAGTCAGGCGAATCTCCAGGTACACGCTGTCCGTTTTTTTCCACATATCCAATCTGATATCCCTCCGGTGCATTGATATAATCCAGCCGGTTCTCTGCTTTTCCCGGAATAAAAAAATAAAAACAGCTCTGATAGACATTGTCATCTTCATATAAAGTAAACTCCGGCATTGCCGCCTCGCCATAAAGCTGGTCTATCGTCGGTTCCGGAACGTCTTCTGCCAGAATCTCCGGAAGTGCCATCGCTTTCAGACAGTAGTAGCCCGGCTCAGTAATAATCTGCCCTGACTCGTATGCCATCGCCTCCCCATCCCGGGTCAGCGTATAAATCAGTTCCCCAGTGTCAAACTCCATCACTACACTGCGGCTGGTTATCATACGGTTCGGAACGTTTGTCCGGAACGTTTTTTTATTCGCAAAGGTCTGTGTATACATCTTAGCTGCAGAATCATAGCCCTGAACGAGATGATCCTGTACTGCAGAGGACGAAACCGTTTCTGTCTGTGCAAAAGCGTTGAAGGCTGTCAGCAGACTGAACACGGAAACAAAAAAAATGCCCCGCCCTTTCATAAAGTTCGTCCTTCTATCTGATTCTGCTTTTCCAACCCTTTTTCCATACTCTTCTTAGAAACAGCATTCCCGGTACCGATCCCCTCCATGGCCATCAGTTCTTCAAAGGTAACCGCTCTGCGATAAGACTCTTCCGCCCGTTTCACCGAGCTCTCATAACCTCCGGCACGCCGGGCCTTTTCCACCTTCATCTGCCGAAGTTCTCTCTCCCAGTTTTTTCGATTCTCCGGATCGTCAAAATAAGCCATTGTCTGTCACTCTCCCTTTTTTCTGCCTGCTGCCAAACGTATCAAATCCATACTGCTGCTGTATAAATATCTGGACAGGACTGGCTGATCCTTCAGTTGAGAGATCAGATAACCGCTGCCGCTGTGTTCCTCCATAAATACCTCTCCATCCGATCCCTCCAGCATAATTCCATCCAGTACGCCGTTTACCAGATCCTGCTCCATGGAATTTCTGTTCTGATAACTGTTTAGCTGTAATCCTCCGGACAGAACCAGCTGACTTTCCGGAAATCCAGCCGGATAACCGATCTTCTTTCCCTCCAGTTCCTTACTGTACCGGTATGGCTGATTCCCAATCACCACAGCGTTAGCAGGCTCTCCTACAGCCAGTGACCAGATACCAATCTTTATTCTCTCTTCGCGCTCCGGCAAGCCAATTCCCGCATCACAGTTGCCCTGAGAAATCTCATCAAACAACCGGTCTTCTGCCACAGAGACGATCTCCACCGGTCGGTTCCAGGCTTTGGACAGTTCTTCCGTCAGCCCGGACAGATTCTCTCCGCCGCTCTCCACGGCCAGCCGTATCACCTGACTTTCCGTCTCCTGACGCATACACCCGCACATGGAGAGAACCAGGAGCGCCAAAGCTGTTATCATTCTCCATTTGAGTTTCATGAAGCCTCCCTCTATTCAAACATACGCACCATGCTGTCGTCAGCCGTAATCTCAATGCTGCTCCTGCTGGCCGGTGACGTTACTACAAACGCATGTCCGCGGCCATTATTCACGATTTCATCCTGCTCTGTTTCGTTGATCTCTCCTGCTTTTTCATACAGACGGCATAAGTCGTGCATGTCATTCGGTGCCATCGGGAAGATAAAGGAATACTGACTGGCATTAATAATTGCCGTAGACTTTCTTGCCAGTTCTTCCGTTCCCACAAAATCCTTTACATTCTGTGTGATGACCACCTGCATACCGTTATACTTACGGATTCGTTTTGCAAGCTGGAACATGAAATCCAGTGCTATTGGATATTTCTCATCGATAAACACGTGAGCTTCATCCACAACTACAATAATTTTCCGGCTGGCATGGTACTTCTCATTGTAATCCCTGTTCTTGATGATCTCATTATCAAGCCATTTCAGAATCAGCAGCATCTGAGCGTTGGCCACGGTGTTGTTCTTATTGGCCAGAAGGGACTGGAAATTAAATACCGTGAAGTTTTCCTTCACATCCAGGGTAGAAGGACCGTTCCATAAATGAGAGTTTCTTCCTCCTGTGGAAAACTTCGAAATATAGCTGATTAACACTCTTAAGTGGTTTTTCATATAATCACTGTCTGATGCCTGATAGTCTGTCAGAAGCTTATCGTATAAATCATCAAAGGTAGGGTAATCCTCCGGCCCAAGGAGATTTAAATTGGTAGTCTCGTCAATCCCCTTTTCATCGTAGACTCGAATCACGATATTATTTAAAAATTCCATGGAATCCGTATCGATTCCGGGAAGAATCTGTTTAAAATACTCCTCCAGGAACTGAAGATGGACTGCATAGCTTACATTGTTTTCTTCTTCCCCACTCTCATCATCGTTCAGGGCCGTGATAATGTGGAAGGGATTGATGCGGCCCTGTGTGGCGCTTCCCACGTCAATCCAGTTACCGTGAAGGCTCTTGGCCAGAGCCGTATACTCATTTTCCGGATCCAGAATAAAAATCTTGCTGTTTTCCGCCGCCAGATTGGTCAGCATCATCTTCGTGGCAAAGGATTTTCCGCCTCCGGATTTACCTATGACGACCATATTACTGTTCACGCGGTTTCTGTCACGGACGAAAAAGTCAATAAACACGGGAAGTCCGGCAGAATGACCAATGCGGAAGCCTCCTTTGTCATGGATATGGCTGTACACGAACGGAAAAACGGCTGCTACTGAGTTGGAGTGTATACCTCTGGCCTTTTTAGCAAAAGGATCATATCTGGATACCTGGGAACCCACGAACATCTCAAACTGACGAAGGAACATATCGCTGGTACGAAAGGACTGTTCCGCCAAAAGCCGCTTGACACGCCGTTTCATATCGCTGACCTGAACTGGCTCTCCCTCTGTTTTATTCTTCCCAAGCCGCCTCTCTGTTTCCTCATAATCATAGAGCGTCATATAGATGCTGACGTTAAATAACTGTTCATTATCACTCTGAAGCATCAAAAGCAAGTTCTGCAGCGTTTCAATATGACCAGCCAGCTCGATTAAACGGCTCTCTTTGTTCGTATTCGCTTCCTGCCCCCTTAACTCGTCAATTGAGCGATCAATATTACGCACGGCCTTAAAACGGTCTACAGGAGTCAGCTTCATGATTACCTTCGTATTTTCCATATTAAAAATACTGTGTCCCCAGGCATTGCCGACCTCTGTGGGATAATTGACGATCTTTAAGTTGTGGGTGACCACATCGTCGATCTTTACCGTGCGCGTCCCGAATTCCACACATTCCGGCATGATCCACGCCTTATACTCCTCCGGCTTCAGCGTCTCGATCTCCCGCTCATCGAAATCTCTCGTCATATTGTATTTTAAAAATACCGCAAGCTCTTTTTCATCTAACAGCTTTACGGGAAGGCCGCCGCCATCCAGCGTCTGAAGGACCGACCTGGTCATATCACTTAGGGATTTGCTGTTTTTATCGTATAGAACCAGGTAGTGGAACGAGTCGTAGACCTTATCGTCAAAATTGATTCGTTCGATCTCCATAATCCGGTCATAGATAATCTCGACTCTCGTCGTCAGCTCTTCCTCATTAATGATATCGTTATAAAATGCTTCCTTTAAGCTCTCCATCTTCTGGAATTCATACTGGATGGTCTCATCATAGAGAATCGGCCGCTCCACCTTCACGATGGAGGCGCCCCGGTTACTTCCGGTAACCATGCGGAGCGCAGCGCCAAACACCCTCTCTATCATATAATCCTGGCGTTTTTCCGCCATGAAGCGGAATTCCACCGGCGATATCCCGATCACGGAGGCAACGTAGCTGTCGCCGTACAGGATTTCATTTCCCTTAATTCCCGTAAACGCCATGACATCCTCTACGTTTACGCTCTTTCCTGATTTTTTCTTCGCCTTTCCTTTGGCCTCTGCCGTCTCCTGGCCGCTCTCCTTTTCCGTATTTCTCTTTACCACCTTCGGATGGGCAAAATAGCGGAGAATGTAGAGAACAGCCTCATAGTTTTTATCTTCGTCAATGGGAACCAAAAGGACGCCGAAGATAATAATGAGCACCATAGTCAGGGGAAGCTTAAAGGGAAGCGATGACATCACAACCATGGCCACCAGAAAGACGCCGATCATACCTATTATCAGGTCAATGATATCGACACCTTTAAAGAACTCGATGGACACTTTTGTTTTTTTCGGTATAATTCTCATGGTTTCACCTCTTTTTTATCCTTTACATTACGTATCGCTTCCCGGCAAATCGGATTTATCCTTTTGTTTCGACGATTCCGATGTTTTGGGTGGTTCCGGCGGTATCGATGCTTCCGACGGTTTTGGTGCTTCCGACGGTTTCAGAGTTTCCGATGGTTTCGACGGTTTTAATGGTTCCGATGTTTTAGGCCGTTCCGGTGGTATCGACGATTCCGATGGTTTGGTCGGTTCCGACGTTTTGGGCGGTTCCGACACTTTGGGCGGTTCCGGCGGTATCGGAGTTTCCGATGCTTCCAGCGTTTCCGATGGTTTCGACGCTTCTGACGTTTTTGGTGGTTCCGGCGGTATCGAAGATTCCGACGGTTTCGACGTCTCCGATGGTTCCGGCGCTTCCGACGGTTTCGACGGAGCCGATGCTTTCGGCGGTATCGGCGGTTTTGGCGGTCCCGGTGGTTTCGGCGGTCCCGGTGGTTTCGGTGATTCTCCACCGCCTACGGACAGCCCGCCTTTACGGAGCCCCTCGATAATTGGATTTTTAGCTGTCTTCTTATCGTAACTGCTTCTAATGGACTTAAGCTGATACCCAAAGCCTTCCTCAATGCTGCTCATTTCATTGTTCTTTCTCAGATCTGACATCTCGGATCTCTCATCCAGGTCACGCTGCAGATTATGAATCTTCTGCCCCACTTTCTTCGAGCCGTGCTCCAGATTATATATAATACCGGATTTTCCTCTTACTTTGTTAAGCTGCTTCTTGATATCCTTCATCTGTTCGCCGCCCTTTAACTGGAACTTCCCATTGCTGACCACCTTCCCGGTGCGGTCTCTGGAAGCAGTTCCCAGTCCGGCCTTCTCAGCCCGGACCAGAGAACGCGCATGGCGGCTTTCATTCAGTGAGCGAAGCCTGGAAGCGCCCTGTATATCGCCTCTGGCCTGCATGGCCGAGGCTGCCTGCTCATTCCTCTTATACTCCCTCTCCCCTTTTATGAACGCCTTGCCTTCCCTCTTCATCGTGCGCTGTTCCTTACCGGCCGACCATTTGGCCGCGCCGCCCCGCACCATACGGGTTCCGCCCAGCAGGGCGCCTGCCATCATGGCCGATGTCTGCTGGCTGGCGGCCTGTTCCGCCGAGCCGGTCTGGGCATCGACGATGGAGGTCAGAAGTGAGCCGCCGTTTTTTACTGCCATAATAGACCCGAGGATAAAGAGAAGCTTCGTAAGCGCCGTGTAGGCCTGCTGAGCTGCATTCCCCGACTCGGCGACTCCTGCCGATAAGATGATCGTATCACTGGTAATTAAGGGCACCAGGATCAGGAAGAGATTGAGCAGTATCAGCGTCCCCATCCCGGTAATCGCTTTTCCGATAAAGGTATTTTTCCATCTTTGGAATTTCTCTCCTCCATCTAGCGTCATGGTGGCCACAAAGAAGGGCGATGCCAGATACAGAAGAATCATCTCAAACATTCTCTGTATAAATACAAAGCTGATGCTGCACAGATTCCAGATCATAAAGAGAGAGCAGAGATAGGCCGTGATGTAGTCCACCTTTGCAAGGTCCAGCACCTTCTTCGTATTGGCGATGTCGGTCCACAGACCGCCAGATAAATCACCTATCCCCTTTCCCGTCTTAAATGCCCCCATGGCGCATGTCCTGAACAACTCATCCGCTATGGTCACGGCGCTGCCTCCCGGGGCGGTCACCTGGCTGGTCACCTGAATCAGCAGGCTGCTGAGCTGAAATCCCGCCACACACATGACCGGAACCAGGAGAAATGATATGACAGCCTTCAGACAGTAGTTCAGCACAACGCCGATGGGCCTTCTGTTGTCTGTCTCCAAATCAAAGATTGAACGGCTCAGCGAGATAAACGCAAACACAAACGCAAACAGTACCGCTATATAAGTCATATATTTGATAGCCCGGCCTACTGTTCCTTCTCCAAAGATCAGGATATTAATCAGGGACCACTGCTTTCCTTCATAGGTCACATACTCAGCTCCAGAAAAAATCTTGGCCGCCCGTTCAATCGTATCGATGAGATACAGAAGCTTCTGAAAAATATAGAAAAACGCATCGGCCATGGCGCTTTTTACCGCATCGACGATAGCGTTGGCCACCGGATTGAGCACCGCCTCAAAAATCGGCCCGAAAATAGTCTTAAAGAGCCAGGAAATCGCCTTGGAAATCCCGCTGAACACCCACTCGGCAATTTTGTCGAAGATGCCTAAATACGTATACATATACTGACTGGTTCCCATAGATCTCCTCCTCTCTCTTATTTTTTGCCGCGGAATGCATGGCTTCCGCTGGCTGCCACGCTTCGCGCCGTCATGGCGATGGCCGTCAGACTGCCCATCGCCGACTCGGATGACTGGGCCGCCTGCGGATTGATCACCTGCAGGAGAATGCCGGAGCCCTTCTTTACCGCAATACAGCTTCCCAATACCAGAAGCAGACGAATCATCGCATTGACCGTGCTGTTCTTGCTGTATTCAATATCTCCCATAAAGATGGGAAGGAAGATCATAAACAGCCGCATAATCACCACGATCCCGTAGCTGGCAAGACATTTCGCTATAAACATCTCCCGCCATGCGCTAAACCGGCTCCCGCCGTCAAGCGGCATGGAGGCTACGAAAAACGGCGATATGATATACAGCAGCACCACCTCAAAAAATCGCTGTATAAACAGGAAAACGGCGCTGAACATGACAAATACCATAAAAATACAGCACAGATATCCGCTTACGTAATCTACCTTCGTCGCGTCAAAATCGTTTTTCAGCGCATTGTCATCCGTGTATTTTGCCGCCCCCGTGTAATAGCTCTTCCACGGGTCGGCATTCAGGGGGTCGTGGATGGTAGCCGTCGTATTCTTTGCAGCGCTTAACGTCGTTGAAATAAAGATCACGTTAGCCACCCGGATTCCGTCAGACTTAATCTCGGAAGGGTTATCCATGGACGCCACCTGGATACTCTTATCCACCACAGTCAAAAGGTTGTTGGTCAGGCCTATGGTTGCAATCACCAACACCTGCACAAGGATATACGTAAGCAGCGCCTTCCATAGATCATGAAGGACATCCCGCACTTTTCTGCCCGTATCCGTATAGTTTGCCGCCGCCTGAGCACAGGCGATAACTGTAAAAATGGTACAAAGACTCAGGCTGACTATGAATATCCCTGTAAAGGCCTTCTTAACCGGACCGTAGTTGATAAAGAAATTCAGCATATAGTCTTCCAGTGCAAAACCTCCCTGAGGGGAATAGACCTTCCTCGCACCGGACAGAAAATCAAAAATCGTCTGTGAGAAATCTACCATGGACAAAAGCGATGTATAGATAGCATAAAATACCCCGGCCAGCATCTTTACGATCATGTCGCCAAGGAAATCCAAAAATCCCGTAAAGATGGGATCCAGAATCTTGACAATCGCGTCAATGATCGGCTTCAGCAGATGATCTCCGAGCCACTTTATGAAATTAAATCCGAGAGGTATCATATACACTCTGTCCATCTGCATGTCATCTCCCTTTCCTGTCTGCTTATCGTACCTTCATCTGATCTCTGTTTACCGAATAAAATATAATCAGTATTCCGACTATGATCGCCAATATCACCAGCAGGATATAGGAGAACATATTGAGGTGAACTCCCGCCTTAATCTGATAGACACTGGTATTGCCCGCGGCATCCACAGCCGTAACCGTATACGTTCCCGAGCCCTTCACTGTGTTGCCCAGCGTGTTGACCGCCTTATTCCCCTTTTTAATGGAAATCGATACATTCTCCTCATCACAGGAATAGGAAAATGAGCCTTTTTTTGCCTTGCCCTTATCGTCCACGCCTTCAAAGGTGACGACAGGTGCCTCAGTGTCCTGAATGATTACAGTAAACAACTCCGGCAGCCCTGCTTCCTTCCCTTTCAAAATAAAGCTGTATGTTCCATCCCCGGTAAGGGAGTAAGAGGCTTGTTCCAGAGTCTCACTCGATTCGCCAAGTTTGTCTGTTAGATTCACACTTGCAATCAAATACCCATCGGGTGCCGTGAAAGCCGTCACATCATTCACCGCATGAAGAATGATCCTGAAGTTCCATGTCACAGTCTCTCCCCCTGCCGTCTCAACGGTAAGAGCGTAAGACCCATGGTCCCCTATGGTTGAGCCGGATTCATACTCCATTGACGGGCCATCCTCCATCGTCAATACTGCAGTCGCCTGCTCCGGGAGCTCTGCCCGGACAGCATCGTTCACCACAGCGTTCTGCGGAACATTGATGTAAAAGCTGGTTCCATCGGTAAACTGATGCAGGAACATCCCACGGTCTGCATCATAGCTTTCACTTCCCGTACGTTCCGATTCACCAGAAAGCGATTCCGTTATCTCTTCCGGCATGTCAATGTCTGATTCCACCGGGGAAACTTCCTCTCCCTCCGCCGGTGCCGACATATTCTCCTCTTCAGGCAGCGCTGCCCCAAGGCTTCTCTGAATGCGGAAGCGGAAAGTGCTGGTCAGCGTATGTACGACGCCGTCTTCCCTGTAACCGGTAGACAGATTCAACAGATATGTTCCCTCTTCATTAATCGGAACCTTGCTCTCAAACGCTACAGGCTTGCCATCCTTCATCATGACAACAGATATATTAGACGGAATATCCAGATAGACGTTGCCGCCTGTAATACTGCCGCCTGCAGTATTCGTATAGAAAACGGTTCCGTTAGAAAACGCCTCCTCGTATAAGTCCGCATTTTCGTGGTATATCTCACTCAGCGTCTCCGCTGTCTCCAGATTTTCTTTTTCATCTCCCTGCCCGCCTGAACCAAAGAGACTGGAAAAAGCCGCTGCTGCCTCCGACTCCGGCTGGGGAATCGTAAAGGAAATCGTTGTTTCGTACCAGACCGGGCACGCATTGTCCGGTCCATAGCTCTCCGCCCATGCTTTGAGCTGATACTGTCCCGGAGCCGTTATCTCCACCTGATTAATCAGAGAAACCGCCGCCCCATCTCTGGTCAGGGATGCACCTACATTTCCCGGGATATAAAAGGTGGCAGAGGACACAGTGCTGTTATTCTGTGAAAGTGAGGAAAACACACTTTTATAGTTAGGCATAGCAAAACGATACCAGCCATCTCTTCCCGCCACACTCGTCACCTCTGTACCGCATACGATCTTCGGATGAGAGTATTCTTCGGTATTGACAGCACCCCTGGGCTGTCCTAAGAGCCGGAATGAAAATACGGCGGTCTCATAGATGGATTTTCCCACCTGCTGGGCCTCCACCGTAAGAATATAGTAACCCGGATCGTAGAGATAACCGTTCGCGGGAATGGCAATACTTACGCCGTCGCGTTCCAGCTTTCCGCGGATGCTTCCGCCAAGGGAAATGTAGGCCGCGTCATACATCTGTCCCCCATTAGGAATATTCGTAACAAAACGGCGTCCTCCTGCAAACTGCTCTTCATAAAGCCCCATTTCCTGGTTATACGTCTCTGTCAGCGTTACCGTGGACTTTCCCGGTCCCTTTTCATCGGAAACGATTCTCTCCGCTCCATACGCAATCCGTCCAAAACCGGTGTACACCATCAGACAGACGATGAAAGCTATCACGCTTCTTCTCTTCATGCCTCTTTCTCCCTTCCTTCTTCCGTATTCAGCACACTTCGGTTCCTCTCTCCAAGGTCGTAATAAACCTCGTCGCCAAAGAAAACATTTCTCCGCGCCTCGGTTAAATCCATCGCTCCAATTTTATAAAGCGGGCACTGATAACTGGGCGTAAACTGAGTTTTTAACGGATAATTTCCAAAGGTTACGATAATGGAATTCCCGGTACTCTGCTTGTTGTTCAGTTTCTGCAGCTCTGAAGGATAGATAAGCGGTCTCGTCTGAAGCTGGCTGGATACAGAGATATCTTTATCCTGGCCGCCATTGGAGACACTGGCCGTCGTAACCGTCATATTGCCGCAGAGCTCTGAAAATTCCTTACACGTCTCAATATCATTGGAACCGATAAACATCTTCATTCCGCAGTTGCTCTTAATGATATTGGCTACCGTATCCCCGTAGACATTGTTTAACTGGGCATAGGACTGAACAACCATGTTAAACCAGATCTTACGGCTTCGCCCTACGGTGATCATCTTGTCAAACTTATTAATCTGAGGCATGTTTCCAAACTCATCCAGTATAAAATAGACGTTTCTCGGAAGAGATAAGTCCTCTCTGGCCGATGCCTTTTTAATCAGCGCTTTGTAGATGCAGAGAATAAACATGGAAGCCAGTCCGTGTCTCGTATCCTTTTCATCCGGGATCTTTAAGAACAGAGCCGTCTTCTCATCTGCAAAGCAGTTGGGGTCAATGTCAGTATTGCTGGTCAGAGCGCAGAGCCCTTCGTCATTAAACATGTTCAGCTTATCAAAAGCGATGGACATGTAGCTGGACAGGGTGCTGTCGGCTGCCGACAGAACCTGGCGGCTTAATGTCACACATCTGGACGTCATGGGGCGTCCAGCGAAATAATTCTTCAGTTCTTCAAAATTGTTCTCAGAATTGGACATGGCCTTGTTCAGATTATAGAAATTAAACTTATCCTTCGTCATTCCCAGTTCCGGATTCTCACTGTCCTCCAGCATGGCTAAAAGCGTAGCCATTACAATGGAACGCGCGCCTTTTTCCCACATCGGATCGTCTTTTGACTCGATGGGACAAAGCACTCCAACCAGATCGTTTAAATCCTCGTATAACTCATCGTAAATTTTCTGTTTTTTAATCTTAACAACGGTAATCAGCTCCCTGCGGTCCGCATACCCCTGTCCCTGGTACTCGTACCACTCCTCACCGAATTTTTCCAAATCATCCTGAAGCTCCAGACCTGAATTTTCCGGTGCATCGTTCCTTATGTAAATTCCTTTTCCGGCCTCAATGTAGAGCTGGTACCGGTCGTAGATATCGCCCAGCGGATTCCAGCGATAGGATTCATATGTATCACGAAGGTCCAAAACCATGACTTGATAGCCCCGTTCTTTCAAGAAGCCAGAATGGAGCTGGAACAACTCACCCTTAGGATCCGTCATGATCATGGACGATCCTGCATCGGATGCACCCAGGATCTGAATCATGGGATTGATAAAGGTAGTCGTCTTACCGCTTCCGGTAGAACCAATGATTAACGCGTGCATGGGAGAAGCCAGATTCACCTGCAGACCTTTCTTCTTATCATATACAGCCCGTACCGGAACCCCATCCTTTTTCTTTTCAGCGGACTGAGCAAAACCGTATCCGGGGAATATCTCATTTCGTTCCTTATCCGTCATAAAGCGGGAATTCTCCAGAACTGATTCGACTCCCTTTGCTTTCCCCTTCAGCATCCTCTTTGCTTTTTTACTGTTTTGATTGGAAAATACCTGATATAGCAGAATTGCTGCAAGCGTTAACCCAAACCCGTACTTGTAGGTATCGGCCTCAGCGAAATAAGACCAGGAAAAAAACGGAACCGTCTCCCCATTCATACCAGCCATCAAATAAACGATCATACCCTCGATCGCAATCCCGACCGCCAGCGAAACACAGATAAACAGTCCCCCATAAATCAATATTTTTTTAATAATTCCTTTGACTTCCATATTCATTCTCCCCTGCCTGCTGTTGTAGTTTTCTGCATAAAGCTCTTAAAGTAAATCCGATACAGGATTACTGCCACGCCTGTAAACCCGCCTGCCATCATAAGAAACAGAAAAAACGGATTACCATAGGTAAAGCGGTATACAAGACCCTGCTGATTTAAAATCATCGGTATTCCGGATACCAGGTTAAAACTCATGTGCAGAACAATCGCCGGATAGATACTGTCATACAGAACATAAACCAGTCCTAAGACCATCCCAAGTATAATTGCATACATGATCCAGATAATCTGCCCGTGCAGCAATCCGAACACAGTGGAAGTCAGTGCAATCGCCGCCAGATCATCCATGGATTTCCTCATGCGCCTCAATATCACCCCCCGGAACAGGCATTCCTCAATAAAAGGGGCAATGATCGAAATAATCACAAAGGCCATTGCCGGAGCCACTCCCCGTACAGGTGCGGAGGAGGCTTCCATGTAGCTTGACACCATACGGTCGCTTAACGGGAGCAGATTAATAAATCCCCCTACAAAACAGTTCAGGCCGATTCCCAGCAATACCGCCCAGCCAAGAGGCTTCCAGCTTTGCGGAAATGGAAGAAATCTGCTCTCCTCAAAGAAATTAATCTGTTTCTTCTTTTCCCGTTTCCAAATCATATAGAGCAAAAAGCTTCCGCTCAGCATCTGAACAAAGCAGGCATCCGCGTGATATCCGCTCAACAGCGCATTCAAAATCCCATAGGACAAAATATAACACAGCAGTATAAAAAACATACTGCCAATCGCTTTTGTACGCTCATCAATCATATAACTTTCTCCCCTCCGCGGACTCGACTCGCAGTAACGCCGTATTGTAGTATTACAGATTCTGTCTTTCACTTCAACAGAACCACCGAAATCTATCTTTGAATCACCGAAATCTATTCTTGTACTTTTTCTGATACAGGCATTACCATCAAAACCGAGGCTTTGTAAATATCCTCTTTAAATTCAAAGCGCACTGACCCATGATACTTTTGAGCCACGGCTTTCACCGATGACTGTCCAATTCCAAGGCCGGTGCTGCTTTTATATTCCGCATCTCCCGGCCCGGTAGAATTATCAATCGTAAGAATCAGCTTCCCCTGTTCCATTCCGCATCTTGCAGTTATGTACCGTTTTCCCGCTGTCTGACGGGAAATCCCCTGAGCTGCGTTTTCAAAAAGATTTCCAAAGACGATGACCAGATCTGTATCACGAAATCCCGCGCCGACCGGTACGTCCAGTTTGATATCCAGTTCTGCCCCTGCCTCCTTAGCCTGCTGCAAATAGTACCGGACTACCACATCTACCGCATGGTTTGCGCACTGGGGCTGGTCAAATTCGACCGGCAGACTTCTTCTGTATTCTGCCAGATATTCTAAAAGGCCCTCCATATCACTGTTTTCCAAAAAAGCGGACATGGCCGCCAGATGATGGCGCAGATCATGACGCGCCGCGCGTGCGCTTTCAATGTTCTGTGTAAGCTGTGCATAGCTCTGCTCCTGGACTGCAATCTGACTCTCTATGGCTTCCATCTCCATCTCCAGCCGAATTCGCCGCACGGCATCCAATGCCAGACGAACATGCAGGAAATAAGTGATCAGACCTGATGCAGTGATCAACAGAAAAATCGCAATCGCCTGACTCTGTGGTATTGCGGGATTAACCCCTACATCGTTAAAAATCACAGTAATAATAAAAATCAGCACCGGAGGGATACAGAGCAATCGAAAATCCCGATCCTTCAATTCCTCCACTGCTTCCCGAAGCTGATGGGAAAAGAAATACCAGAGAAGTGGGTATACCGCAATGGTTAGAAAAAAAATGACAAGTATATAGACCGGAGTTGTATGAAGAGAAATCCGCATATCTTTGAAAAAGGGTTTCAGCATAATTGCAGCGATATAGTTAATCGCAGTGGAAATCGCCTGTACAATCAGGAACACATACAAAAGCTTTGCAAACTCCACGTGGAATCCCCACACAAACAGTCCGATTAAAATAATATAAAGCGCACAAAAAACAAGACTTCCATGAGTCTTAAAGTTGTCATAACGAAACTGAAGATAGAAATTACAAACAAAAAAAAGCATGCTGATCCCCGTGATCACCGCCGCTATTTTACTGCGGCTGATGCGTCGGTGTGCATAAAAAGGAACGCAGCAGATCACATACCAGGGCGTTGTACAAACAAGCCTTCCCACCGCCAGCAACAAAGCTTCTTTCATTTCACCGCCTCCTCATTTTTTCAAACATATAGTCTTCATATACAATACGAAAACGCCCCCGCTCTGCCTGCCGGACAGGAATAACTGCTCCGTCCGACATATAAAATCTGCCATTTTCCATCCTGGACACATAATCCATATTGATAATAAAACTGCGATGACATCGCAGGAAACGGGAATCTTCAAGCATGCACTCCAGTGTATTGAGCTGCAGATAGGTTCGAAACGCTCCCGATTTCAGATGCAGTTCACATACCTTGTCTTTCGATTCCACCCAGATAAAATCAGGAAGCATAATCCGGCGGTTTTCCCGGTCGATTGTCAGTTCAATATACCGTTCCATCTCGCCAACCTGTTTTAAGCACCGTTTAAAAGCCTCGCTGATATCTTCTCTTTTCAATGGTTTCACCAGATAATGGACAGCTCCCACTGCAAATCCAGCCGCATAATAATCCTGGCTGAAGGTAGTAAATACGATGGCCGCATCAGAATCCTTCGCACGCAGTGTCTCTGCCACTGATACGCCGCTGACTCCCGGCATAAAAATATCAAGAAAATAAATTTCAAATGTCATATGCTTCATCGCTTCCAAAAGCGCTTCACCGCTCTCGTAAGTCTGCACATTTGCGTACAGTCTGCGACATCTGAGTTCTTCTTTAAGACTGCCCAACAAGAAATTACGGATGTTTTCCTCATCTTCACAAACTGCTATATTCATTTTAATGTCCTCCATTAACCGTTCATTAAACGAAAGCACGAAAGATATTTCCAGCACAAATCAGATCACTTACGCACCCTCCTGTAAATTTTATCATGGTGTTTTTTCATTGTCAATTTTAATAATTATTAGTATATATATGATAATAAACAGTATATTTTTTCGACTTTTTTCCTGAATATGACGTGATTTCCTTGTAAACGCGCTTGTAAACGCCATAGGAATCTGATATACTGATTTTACGAGATTGAGGAGGAAAACAAATGGGAAAGTCCAGTATTTCAGAATCAGAGATTATCCAAATGACCCGGGATAATGTTCGAAGCTTCTATAACCGAAATCCGGAGATTACAACAGCTCCCATGGCGAAAGATTTTATGTGGATAGGATCGAACGATTTCCAATGGTGCGAAGGTCTGGAATCTTTTTTACAAGTGACAAAAAAAGAATATGAAGAGCCTCCTGTGTATCTGTCTGACGAGGAGTACCATCTGCTGTTTCACGAACGAAATGTATGGGTATTATACGGACGCTACCAGGTAACTGCAATTCTCGAGGACGGTTCCGTTATGCATGCTCATGTACGAGGCACCTACGTTTGGAAACGAATCAACGGAGTGATCACTCTGGCCCATGTCCACGGCTCACATGCGCAGGATATCCCCTTAAACCAGCTTGTACCTTCAGCAAAACCTTTGACCAGTGATTCCGATTATTTTGAATTTATGAAACGCCTGGATTCCCTTAAGACAAATGGACCAAAACTGGATTTTCGCGATCGAGAAAAAAGGCACCGTTACCTGCATCCATCCGAGATCATATATATGCAGGCCGCGCTTCAGTGGACCACTGTCTACACGACAAATGGCAGTTTTCAGGCATACGGGCTGTTGGCTGCGCATGAACAGGCTGTACCGGAAGACTTTCAGCGGATTCACAAAAGCTTCCTCGTGAATACCGGATATATCCGTTCCCTTTGCCGCTATGAGGCAACCTTACTCAATGGTCAGGTTCTTCCTGTCAGCAAGGAACGTTACATGAGTCTTAAAAGATTTTTAGAAAAAAGGCCCTAGTCTCTTTCCATATTTTTGCAGAATCTGCGAATATTCTTCTGTCTGTTTGCTTTTTATTTTATATTTTTACCCTTTAATTCTTGTATTTGACACAAATAAAATAGTATGCTAGGATATAAACAACTTGTGCGATAAAAATCATACAGACAAAAGAGGAGAAGTATACCATGCCAGAATATTTATCAATATGGAAAAACTTTGCGAATTTTAAGGGACGCACTTCAAGACGCGGATATTGGCTGGCAATCGCGTTTCACATCATCGTTACGATCGTTTTGACGCTGCTGAGTAATTTCACGTTAATTTTCGCTGTATTAACGGGCATTTATGTATTCGCGTCTATCATACCGCTCTTCGCTCTTGAAATTCGCCGCCTTCACGATATCAACCGATGCGGCTGGTGGGTCTTTCTTCCCATGATTCCACTTGTGGGAGGGATTATTTTACTCGTCTGGTTCTGTAAAAGCAGTGTTGATGAAGGAAATATTTACGGATCCATGCAGGTGTAAAGAACATATATACCTCAATTAAGAAGGGAGCGAAAACTATAAACAGTTTTTCACTCCCTTCTTAATTATATATAAATTTATAAATTATAAAACTTAATTCCAGAACAAAAAACACCCCGCCCGCCGCACTCATTGCAGCGAACAGGATGTTAAAAAGGGGAGGATAAGTATTTCTTTTTTCTTTCGTTGATATTGTTATCTTTCCCATTTCGAAGCCGTTTATTCATCCTATTTCAATTTAAATAAAAAAATTGATCATTTCACCGGCGCATTCATCCAGATCAGGATACAAAAAGTAATCACAGTACCGAAAAGCATAACCGCGCAGAGTCCCCTGCTTAAAATGTTGATCACTTTCCTTCCTTTTGAGCGCACCACCGCATCAGGAGTAATCAGTCTGAACATACAGCAGCCCAGTAACGTCCCCCATGTGTTGTGAAAGACATCATCGAGTTCACACAATCCCAATTTCAGAAAAAGCTGAGTCGCTTCGATCGAAACGGACAGCAGACAGCCGGCAAGAGCCGTGAGGACACAGGACCGGAACAGCTTTCCATTAAGCGGAAGCAGGAAGCCCAGCGGAATAAAAAGAGCAATATTTCCAACAATATAGAACCAGTGGATTCCGGAATGGTATTTCCACGCATACCGGATCGTCCAGAAAAGTTCCAGATTGATTTTGGGCTCTGCCGTCTCTTTTCTGGCCAGTAAGGTGGCCGAAAAGATCGTAAAAAGCCAGAAAAGAAGCATTTCTCTTTTTAAGACCGCTGCCGCTCTTTTTCTCCCCCATACAATCGCAGTTAAAACAATGCTTCCAGCCATCGCCAGAAGCAGACTCGCCACAATGATTTTTGCATCGGTAAATGTATAGGGATTCCAGATGCTGTCCCATGAGATAAGCTTTGTAATGCTGTTAAACATAGTTTTAAAGTCTCCTGTTCTCCGGCAGAAATAATCTGATAAATACCGGGTAAAGATAGCTGGCACCGAATGTCCCCAGTTTCTTCGGCCCCGATACACTCCCTTCCGCATCCATCAGCTCCAATGCCTTATGAAATGCAATCATCACCGTTGCCTTCGTAATGGACTTTTCTTTCCGGCTGATGAACATCTCACCGCTGTTTGATCCGTCCCTGCGTTTTTTTATTATGTAAGAAAACTTAAGTCCCTTGCTGGTACAGAATGGATACCCTTCAAACTGAATGATGGTATTCCACAGCAATTCATCCACCTCAGGCTCCTGCAGATGAATCGCCGTCCGCAGTCTTTCACATGCATAGTTCCGCTCCTGATACCGCCTGATCCGCTCAGACGCCGCTGATTCTTCTTCCATCTTATATACCGTCTTGCTGTAAGGCAGATATCCATGGACAGAGGCGCGGCTCAGTCCGGTCAGTTCCATGATCTCCTCTATATTCTTCCCTTCAATATAAAGATCATTCACTTTCCGGCTTATGGGGGTGCTGTAAATTTCTCTCTGATAATGGTAACCGGCCGTAATCAGCAGTTTTCTTACCTTCAGCGGTGTCATGCCAAATTCTTCCGCTATTAAATTTAAGTTTGCATGTTCTTTCCACTTCTCAGCCGCACAGCTGTCGCCGCCAAAGTCATCGTCTGCCGGATTCTCGTAGGCTTCTGCAATCGCCTCCATGATGTCCTGCATGGTGATATTCGCATGTAAACCAGGCATCTTTTCAGGACAGCCTGGCCTTGAGGATTGAGTTAAGGGATCAGTTACCGGACAAGAGAGATTTTTCGCCATTGTTATCACCGCCAGATTCGTTGAATTTTTATGTTTTTTCAATATAATCCAATTTATTATACAGCATAAACAGTTGCTTGAACAGTTTTTTTATATAAGATCTTCTGAGGGACGCTCCTCCTCCGGAAAAAAGTCAATAAACCCGTCAATCGGACAGCGGCGGTAATTCCTCCGCCTCACCTCCAAAATAATAAATGCGGAAAGCATGCCTAACCGCCTAGGTTAGAGCTTTCCGCATAAAAAGAGGAAAATAAGTATATTTAAGAGTTCCAGACTCCATCAGGTCCTATTTTATAACCGTCACTGTCTGTATCAGCGGCCATCAAACCATCAGCATAGAAGTAGTACCACCTGCCTCCTAACTCTTTCCATCCGACGACAGGTCTGCCGTTTTCATAATAGAACCACTGACCGGAATCGTTTGCGGCCCATCCCTGCGCCGAAGCCGGGTCAATGACAATTTTTACAAACCGGTGCAGCACGGCTGCCGCCTCAGCTCGGGTGGCATCTGCCTGCGGATCAAACCGGTTTCCCACTCTGCCTTTGACGATACCGGCCTGCTGCAGAGCTTTAACTTCTTTTGCGGCCCACGCGCTGATGGTATCACTGTCGGCAAATGCAGTCTCGTCAAGTACTGCCGGGATCGTAATACCCATCTGTCCGGCATAGTTTGCAATCATAGACGCCATCTGCTCCCGCGTTACCGGTGCTTCCGGGCTGAACAGGCCATCTCCCGTCCCTTTTACAATATTATTCTGTACAGCCCATTCGATGTACGGGGCATAGAAAGTATCGGATTTTACGTCAGTGAAGCTTCGTGTTTCAAAAGCTCCGGGATCGACGCCCGCCAGACGTCCCAATGCAGTAACGAACAGGCCACGCGTTATGGCCCCATCGGGTAAGAACCGATTGCTTTCCGTTCCTGTAAACAAACCACGCGCCGTTGTAAATTCTATATCTTCTTTCGCCCAGTGGTCTGCTGTATCGGAAAACACCGGGGCAGACGTTTTACAGGCCACACCATAGACAGAGAAGTGGGGAACGTCAGCCAGTACCCTCCCTCTGTCATAGCCGGACTTATCCAGCCATATCACAGCTCCGGAATCGTCCACACATACCATGAACAGACTGCCTGTAATTTCCGTTTCCTCCGGTATATAATTCAGAGTAATGGAAGCTGAGTCTGCAGGGAACTTCACCTTTACCGTTTCGTTTTCTCCCCTGCCGTCCTTACAGGTGATCGTAAAATCATACGCCGGACGGGCGCCGATCAGTGCCGCCGCATCAGAGAACGCGTTTAAATCTGCAGGGCTGGCTGAAAAAGTGATACCGTTCACAGTTGCGGGTACCGATGCGAAAACAGCTTTCAATGCAGCCGCATGAAAGGTCATACCGGCTTTATCACAGGAGAGTGTCAGGCTCCTTCCGGAATCTGCCAGCTGCTTTAAATCAGCGAGTGAAATAGTCTCGTTAATTCTATCTCCTGAAACCTTATAGCTGTCTCTTAGTGCACTCGTTTGAGCGGTGCTGTCTCCACCTCCGGAATCAGAGCTTCCGAAACTGCGCGTTACCGTTTTAAATCTGTGATCGGTATTGGCCTCCATTTCGTTGCCCGCATTGTCTTTAAAGCCGGAAATATGGATCGTATAGTCTGTATTGTAAGCAAGACCTGAATAGCCAATGGCAAAAACCGTACCACCTGCACTCCATGATCCCAATACATCTACCGTCCCGCCGCCGCCGGAAAGAGCCACACTGCCCTCTGTGATATCCATTTCCTCACTGAACGTAATCTCAATCTTACCATTTACAGCTGCATCACTGCCTGTTGGACTGACCAACGATACGGTGGGCTTTGTAGTATCAGGTTCTAATGTCACTTCGATATAAAAGGTTTGCGCGTAATCGCGCCCATTTGCCAGACCATTTTTAATAACCGCTTTTACAGCGGCTGTACCTGCCGCCGACGCCTTAAATGTATTGCCTGTGACTGCTGCTCCCGTACTGCCCGCATCATCTACGCTCCATTCGATGGCCGTATTCGTCGCAGTAACTGGTATAACTGCGGCCTCAAGGCTTAAATCGGCGCCTGTATGAACTGTGGCGGCATTTATCATGGAAATTCCGGTAACGGGGACAAAGGTCTTAGTCAGGGTCAGGTTCCTGCCGTTCACATTTGTGTCAGACACCGTAATGTTATCAATCACCTTATTCTCATACCCGGTACAGCTTACCTCGATTATATAGGTTCCCGGTATGACATCAGGAATCATGTATGCGCCATTGCTGTCCGCCGTTACCGCGCGGCCAACATCGACATTCCCCTGCTTTAACTGAAGCGTGGCTGGAATGCCTGCATCTGTATCACTTCCTTTGACAGTACCGCTTATCGTGTATACAGCTCCCACATATGAAAACGCCGCTTCTGCAGTCACATTATCATTCAGTGAAAGGCTGACCGGGTTTGTGTCTGACGGGACACCGAGCGGCAGAACCGGCCAGTTTTCAAAGCCATAGTCGGTATCAGGTTCAGCCGTTAATTCTACCTTGTTGCTGCCAAGCTCATATGCTGTTGTCCATACCGTGCCATTCGCCGTTTGTCTGACAGTCAGGGTATGGTCATCCTTTGTCTTAAAGAAAGTAAACGGATTATTATAACAGTACAGAGTCTTTAAGCTGGACTTGCCGGACACATCCAGCTCCGTCAATTGATTTTCGGAGCAGTCTAAGTGAGTCAGATCCATCAGACCGCTTACATCCAGAGTTCCCTTCAGATGATTATGGTAGCAGTACAGATAGGTTATATTCGTCAGCTTCTCCAGGCCGGTCAGCGCCTCCAGCCTGTTTACATCACAGTTCAGTATGGTCAGCGCGGTTAAGTCTTCCAGCCCTTTCAGTTCTGTAAGACTGTTCATACTGCAGTACAGTTCCTTTAGATCCTTCAGGCCGGACACCTCCAGTATCTCCAGCTGGTTTGCGTAGCACTCCAGTCTGGTCAGAGCCGTCAGTTCAGATACCGCCAGCTTACCGGACAATGACCTGTTGTTGAGTTTCAGCTCTGTAATTCGTTTCGGATTACTCGTGTCCCACGTCACCAAATTTGCTGTTTGCCAGCTTGTCAGGTCATCTTCGTCCATACCGCTGATATTCTTTAAGCTGGGATGTGCTTCAAGAATCTCCTGGAAAGCTTTTATATCACTAAGGTTATGCGTATTTTCAAAAACAGCTTCTGCTGACAAGCTCTGATTCAGTGGAATACTAACGGATGTGCCTGGACCTAATGTACCCGAGGATACGTTCCATTCTTTGAGACCATATCCGAGCACAGGCGTCGCCGTTAATTTCAGCTCGCGGCTGTTTAAATCAAATGAATCCGCCTTTACTGTACCTCCATTCGTTTGGTTAATAGTCATGGTAATTCCATTCACTGCTCGAAATGACTTCAGTGGATTATTATTGAACATCAGAAACATCAGGTTGTTCTTCTCATACAGATCCAGTTCTGTCAGTTCATTATGGGTACAGAACAGAATTTGCAGGTTGTCCTGGGCAGACAAATCCAATTCCGTCAACTCGTTTTTAGAGCAGTCCAGGGTATCCAGTTTGGGAAGACCTGATAGTTCCAGCTCCGTCAACCTGTTATTGGCGCAGGATAAACCTGTCAGCCTGGAAAGGGCAGGCAGATCCAGCTCCGTCAGTTGATTGTTGGTGCAGGTTATATTTACCAGGTAGTCCGAACCGGATACTTTCAATTCTGTCAGCTGGTTATCGTTACAGGACACATGCCACAGACCTGGCAGGTTGGACAAGTCCAGCTTCTCCAGTTCGTTATAGCCGCAAAGCAGACTTCCCAGTTTGGACAGACCGGATACATTCAGCGCCGTCAGCGTATTGTAGGAGCATTCCAATGTAGTCAGAGCCTCCAGATCAGATACGTCCAGTTCCCCGTGCAAGCCCTCTTTATATAAATACAATTCGACAATTCTTTTTGAAGGACTGTCATCCCATACGACGTTCTTCCCCCAGTCTGTAGGAGCATTCTCTGTCCATGCAAGACCATTTTTTTCAATTATTTTGTTAATAACCGCCACATCACCGGCATTGTAATCGTCAAGATTTAACAAAGCAGCATTTTCCGCACCAATCTGCACGAAAATTTCCGGCAGACTCAACCCCTCTGTACAGGTATAACCGGCCGGAAGAATGGGTGTAAAGACGTAACGGCCCCCAACAGATTCATCCCAAGTGCTGCCGGACTCCCACTTCACGCTCTGAATGATGGCAGTCTCCGGGTTAGATTCGTCCACGGTATAACCGGACGCGCCAAGCATGGAAGGCAATTTTAAATCAGCCATCCGGGTACCAACAGGAACCGTCTGAAACTGCACCTTCTCATCCAGCTCGTCAAAATGTGTGATGGTAAATACAGCCGTTTCCTCCGGCTGTTCGGGGTTCAATCCAGGTTCCTTCCCACATTCGTCACAGACATAGCCGCAGGCCTGGCTCTCCACGCTCTCCCTGTAACCGCAATTGTCGTCATGTTCTCCGCGTTTATGGGGACAATCCAGCGGATAACAGTCCTGCGTGTGTTCATGTACGGCATCACTGTCCGTCGCTAATTCCATGTCCTCGTCTTCATAGCCGCAGTTCACCTCGTTCGAGTAACAATCGTTCGTATGAACGTGTTCACAGGGGTGCCCTGCCTCAGCCGCCCTATAACCGCACTCTGCTGTATGCTTTTGGTGGTGTTCGCACAAACCTTCGATGTCCGGTGATATCCCCTTTGCGTAAACTGTCGTCCCCAGTTGTCCCGCCAGCAGGGCGGCGCACAGAATCAGTGAAAGGCCTCGTGCATGTTTCCTGTTTTTCATTCTTTTCCCTCCTCGTATAATAAGTTTATAGCCAAGCAAAACAGGCTATAGACTTATTCTTTTTGTGGTATAGATGTAAGGATATTCTGTGATGTCATATCAGGAGGGGTCTCCTCCAGGAGCGCTGGTTCA
>NZ_JANFYJ010000310.1:0-303 GCF_024460495.1 Hungatella sp. SL.1.14
CAGATACCATGCGCTGGTGGTTTCGGCTGCCACCGTATTCATGTGATTTTGAACAAACACGATGACAAACTTGACGGATTGGAGGAAATATGCTTTATGGAAAAACTTATTACGCGAAAAGAAGCAGCAGAAATTTTGGGTATCAGCATTGCAACGCTGGACGCGGCCCGTAACAATGATACCATCGATTCTGGCCGCCTCGCAGAGTTCATCCGGGATTCCCTGGTAGAACTGTCTCATCATGAACACGCCAAAGGCAGAGAATGCCTGGAGGCAGATGATTGCCAGATGCGTATCGTTCAG
>NZ_JANFYJ010000311.1:0-303 GCF_024460495.1 Hungatella sp. SL.1.14
GTCTCAAGTTCGGTGCCACGTCGTACCATCTCGAATTTCCCACGTCTCCTCCGACTGCTCTGAGAAGAACGGAATCACTTTTTTTTGCTGTCTCCAATGCTTCATCCGTAAGAGGAACACCGTACGCGTCGATGGATACTCCTCCCATCAAAACCTCGGTATAAGAAAACTCATGGCCGTACACGGTTCCGATCCTGTCCAGGACTTTTCTTGCCTCTCTAATGATCTCCGGCCCAATCCCATCACCGAGAATTACCGCTATATTATAACTCATCTTTATCGTCTCCCTCTTCACAATTCTGT
>NZ_JANFYJ010000312.1:0-303 GCF_024460495.1 Hungatella sp. SL.1.14
ATTACACCAGCGCCGCAGAATTCAAGCTCCGATTCCTGCACTGCGGCGATGGTGTCTCTTACTTTCTGTGTAAACAGAGTATCTGCCCCGAGTGCAGTAAAATCCTCCTGCGTCTCAAGCTCCCGGCCGTCTCCGGATTCCAGAGTAATGCAGACTGGATAGCCGCATAGATCTGCCAGCTCCTCCATATCGGCCGCCGCGACGGCTTTTTTTATTTTCTGCGCAAATGCGGCGGCTCTTTCTGTTTCTGACGTGCTTTCTTCCGGTGTTTCGGGGGCATGCTCCTGAGAATCCGGAGGAACG
>NZ_JANFYJ010000313.1:0-303 GCF_024460495.1 Hungatella sp. SL.1.14
CCACGAAAAAGATTACTTCCCCGATTCTTCAGCTCGCCAATCTGTCAGAGAAGATGTCAAATCTCGATTTTGACGCAAAATACACCGGTCAGGCGGAGGATGAGATCGGCGTGCTGAGCAACAGCATGAATCGGCTGTCCGATACGCTGAAGGAGACCATCGGCCAGCTGAGAACGGCCAACACGGAGCTGCAGTAGGACATCGAGGAGAAGATCAAGGTCGATGAGATGCGAAAGGATTTCATTGCGAATGTATCCCATGAACTGAAGACGCCCATTGCCCTGATTCAGGGGTACGCGGAAG
>NZ_JANFYJ010000314.1:0-303 GCF_024460495.1 Hungatella sp. SL.1.14
CGAGCGCAGATGCGTTTCTGCGGGTGGATACATTAAAGATTATTGTGCTTGGCCTGGCTGCATTTTCCGTGGGAACCGCGGGCGGCGTGCTGCTGGGAAAGGTAATGTGCAGACTGTCAAAGGGCAAAGTAAATCCCATGATAGGCGCCGCAGGCGTCTCTGCGGTTCCAATGGCGGCCCGTGTGGTGCAGAAGGAGGGACAGAAATACAACCCATCCAATTTTTTGCTGATGCACGCCATGGGGCCTAACGTGGCTGGCGTAATTGGTTCAGCGGTAGCGGCCGGGATGCTTTTGTTATTTT
>NZ_JANFYJ010000315.1:0-303 GCF_024460495.1 Hungatella sp. SL.1.14
ATTATCCATGCGAGATGACGATGGCTCGATGGAAGAATTCGCAAGAATTACAACTCCTTTTGTGAAAGACAAAATCGAAAGGAGATTCAGGATGTCAAAAGAGGAAAAGCACTTACAAGCTAAGATTCGTATATTCGAGGATATGCTTTTACGATGTAAGAATTTTGGTCAGGCAGAAGCGATTCAAATTGAATTGACAAGAATGAGAGCAAAACTACAAAAATTTTATTTCAAGAGAATGGAGTCCTAACAAGGGCTCTTTCTTTTTTATCGTTTGGAGAACTATTTTTATAGGGATGGGGA
>NZ_JANFYJ010000316.1:0-303 GCF_024460495.1 Hungatella sp. SL.1.14
CTTTCTGCGGCTTCTGGTACCCGACCTCCTCGGAAATAAAGGAGTTCTTAAAATACTGGTCCAGACCGGAATCCGCCATCCGCATCTTCTGAGTCTCTGTAAAACCGTTTGTCACCACATACGGATCATACCGGTCCTGTAAATACGTAAGCACCTCCACGGCTTCCGGCATGACGATGGCGGTATGATTCAGGATTTCTCTGTATCTGTGCTCAGTCTGTATCCCGTCAGCACTGATGCTATGGGCCTCAAACACGGCGCCGAATCTGGTATCCGTGATATGGTCTTTCGTAATGAGACCTT
>NZ_JANFYJ010000317.1:0-303 GCF_024460495.1 Hungatella sp. SL.1.14
CCTCCTCCTCGTGGAGTGACAGCGTCTTTTTGCTTCGGTCATCGCTCTTTTCCACATCGATGGCCGCGATAATCCATTTTCTGGCTCCCGTAATCGGGATATCGTATTCCCTGAGCTTCAACTCAATCAAATCATCAGCCAGCCTCCGGTGCACCATATCATTGAAAAACTGCTCGCGGATAATCGGCAGGCTCTTTCTGTAATTTTCACGAAGCCGGCTGACATTGCGCTTCTCTTCGATCTCCTCGTCTAAGTTGGATTTGATCCGCTTCAGGATAGAGGTCAGTTCCTCTACATTTACCG
>NZ_JANFYJ010000318.1:0-303 GCF_024460495.1 Hungatella sp. SL.1.14
GATGGAGCGGAGATTGGGGAAGGCTTAAAAGGGTATCATCAGAAGGCGCTGGTGGGCATGTGTGATATCTATGCCACAATTTTGGGGCAGGCAGGCTTTGTGCCGGAGGATGACCACGGCTTCGGAGACGGCCGTGATCTAAGCGGATTTATCACAAACCCGGAACAGGCATGGAGCGATGAGATCGTGACCGAGGGAATGGGGGCGCTGGATATCGTAGCGACCCAGCGGATGTACCGGAAGGTGAGATATAAATATATCTTCACCGCAGGTGATATGGATCAGCTCTTCGATCTGGAGGCG
>NZ_JANFYJ010000319.1:0-303 GCF_024460495.1 Hungatella sp. SL.1.14
CAAAAAGTATGACTCCATCGAAAAGTTTGCAAATACCGATTTAAAGGAGCTGGAAAAGGATATCCACTCCATCGGGTTTTACCACATGAAGGCGAAGAATATTATCTCCTGCTGTCAGGGGCTGCTGGAACGGTTTGGCGGCCAGGTTCCGCGGACCATCGAGGAACTGACCAGTCTGGCCGGCGTCGGGAGTGGCAGAACTTTTGGGAAATGCGAAATTTGAAGAGATGCTCTGCGGCGCGCGAGAACATTATGATTACGTTTTGATTGATTCCCCTCCTTTGGGCAGTGTCATTGACGCGG
>NZ_JANFYJ010000032.1:0-67558 GCF_024460495.1 Hungatella sp. SL.1.14
CATTTACTAAAACGTTCGGTTCCTTTTGTTCCTCCGTCTTCGGAAAGCAGATCATATAAATCCCTTGCCGACACCGTAGGTTGTCCGCTCTCATAGCTTATTTTCATTAGCTCATCCACTTTCTCACTTCCTATCGCAGCGCCTCCAATCGTGCGCAAACTGCTAAAATGATAATCACTCCGGCCACAAAGATAACCGCCGGCATCAGCCACCGCTCCGTTACTTCCAGCAGGCGGGATCGGCTGTCGTCTTTGAAGTCATCGAGGTCTGTGTAGTACTTCTGCATGGCTTGTCCCTCCTTTTATAATCTCTGCACGGGTACCGACGGCTCTGCTCTATGCAGCGGTTGCGGTACCGGCAGGTGTTGCATGTTACATTGATGCGGATCACTTTCCTTCCTGATTGCTTTTCCAGATTCTCCCAGCTATAATGTACTTACAGGTCATGCCAGGACCTTGGTCTAGGAATTATGCTAAAACAGTTTATGGATTCACTTTCTTCTTATCTGCGCTAAGCTTTAACTGATGCAATAGCAAAAATTCAATAATGATTAATAAATGGAGCCGCGTGATTGCCCGCCAGCAGTCATCAAAGCTCTGTTCAATTACATACTTTGCGCTACACTTTTCCGAATATCGCTTCCTTCCTAAGATGTTTACTTTCTTACAAGGAGTGATATTTTTTCTTTTAGTCATCTTCTCTCACCCTCCTTCCTGTGATGTGGGGTTGTCCTACTGGTACCGGCATTAGTCAGCTTTCTTTATAACTGCATTTTTCTTATAAACTTCCTTTACTTCATTACAAGCCAACTCAAGACACTCCAATGTCATTTGATTAGATATCATACATTCGGTAATTGCGTTGGTTAATTTCGCTGACATTTCATGTAAAAAAACAGTATTAAGTTTTTCTGGGATTTCCATTTATTTTACCTCCTCCTTATCTGGCAACTTAATCATGCTTTTAAGACTCGATCTAATATCCATTAGGTTTCTTCACCTTTTTTCTCAACTTCCCATTGACACTTTCGCTCATCTGGAAACTATATCTTCCTGTGATGCGGGGTTGTCTACTGTGCTACCCCTTACTTTCTTCCGCCAGTTTCAGCAGGTATGCGTCCCACTTAACGGCATCTACCTGCCACTCGCGCCCTACTCGGAAGGCCGGAGAACCTTTACGCTTGAATAAGGCCGCTATGGTGTCGTAGCTCTTGTTATGGCGGACCATACAGTCTTTGATGGTTAATATCTGGCCGTCCCCCATCTTTTCTCGCCTCCTTTTCATCCTCACGCATCACTTTAAGTGGATTTCGCAGACAAAAAAATATTATCTACAGGTATTCCATAAATATTAGACAACATGTTTAAGTCTGCAAATGACGGCATAGCCACTCCTTTTTCCCAATTAATTACCGTTCTTTTACCGATTTTCATCATATTTGCCACTTCTTCCTGCGTCAACTTGGCATTTACTCTCGCTGCTGCCAAGCTAATTTGTATCACTTCTGCCACTTTTCGCACCTCCTTCCTTTATTCTGGAATTAGTATACCATCACTTTAAGTGTGTGTCAACACTAAAAGTGATATATTTTCATTTTTATGTTGCAACTTTTTCACTTTTGGTGTATTATAATCTTAAAGAAGAAAGGGGTGTAAAAATGCCAGAACAAGAATTTAATGCTGTATTTTCTAAACGACTTCGATATTATCTAAGTAAATATGAAATAACACAGGCCGAATTAGCTAAGCACTTAGGCGTCGGAACCACTTCTGTATATAATTGGTGTAATGGTATAAAAACGCCCAGAATGGACAAAGTTGACGCAATGTGCGATTTGTTCAACTGTAAACGGTCTGATCTGATTGAAGAAAAAGACGATTCTAATGACCGTTATTATCTCAACGACGAAACCGCTCAGGCTGCCCAGGAAATATTCGAGAACAAGGAACTTCGCGCATTATTCGATGTTCAGCGCGACATGGATGCAGACGATCTTCGCGCCTTACACAATATGGCGCTCGCTTTGAAAAGAAAGGAACGTGGTAACGATGACACCGGATGTTAATGTCGTCTTACTTGATTTCCCAGCTCCTGGGAATGAAATGGTTTTTGAAAATGAAGATGATAGCTTTACGATCATGATTAACGCACGGCTATCATATGACGAACAGCTCAAAGCCTATCGCCATGCCATGCGTCATATTGAAAATGATGATTTCCAAAAAGAAAACGTACAAACTATAGAAGCTGCCGCGCACGCTGCTATTACAATTCCTGTAGAGACTCAACCGATGTCCGCTAAAAGATTTTTGCAGCGTCTGAAAAAAATCCAAGCCGAACAGAAAAGGATACAAAAAGAGCTAAAGCAGCTAGAAGAACACCTTGAAGTTGTACGAAGCATGAAAGGCTTCGATGATTTTGAACTGGCTGATAGTCAGCAATGGTATGGTAGCAGCTTATGATTAATGACCATTAGATTAAGCAATATCTTGGAGTGCATTAATGGAACAGACACTTTATTTTAAGAATGGTATTTTATACAAAATTGATCCCAACGATGGTAGAAATTATTATCAAGCAAGATTTTTTATCTCTGATGGAGAAAAGTATGATTTTGAAAATAAAGGAGATATTGAAAGGTTACCAATTCCAAATTTTTCAAGACAAAATGGTCCATTCCCAGATGTAACAAAATGTTTGGATTATATTGTACGCATGAAAGCAGGACATTTTTATATAAGACACGATTTTGAACTTTGCTCAACTTGTCTAAGAAAAATGATCGAACTTATGAAACATAGCACGATTTTATGGGGAGAATATGATTACTATAGAATTGTCCAGTGGAATATAGAGATGGGATTTTTTGAAGAAGCAGAGAGAGCGGAGCTTGACTTAAATAATTTTCTATATCATACACCAAATAAAGTTTTTTTAAGAAGTAATGTTGTCAATACTCCTGAGTTAATTCAAGAACAGCAAGAGCGTCAAAAGAAAAATCGAGATCGAAAAGAATATTATCATATATTTTATCAACTTCCAGAACATGCGCCCAAATCCTTTGGTGCATATCGAAGAATGAAAAATAGAAACTCAAAAAATTTCCAGGAACTCATGCAAGTAGCTGAAGAGGCTGGAATTGATATTGAACTTTAACCAGAAAGCCTTAATGCTATCACCCCCTATTGTGAATTGAAACAAGAAAGGAAGTGCCCTTCATGCCATTGCCAGACAAGAAAACATACTCATCAGAAGACTACTGGAATCTCCCCGAAGGTGACCGCGCCGAACTGATCGACGGCCAGCTCTACGCCATGGCACCGCCCAGCAGGAATCACCAGAAGCTGATTGCCGCGTTTACGAAGATTCTCGGCAACTACATTGACAGCCATCGCGGAGATTGTGAGGTATACCCAGCGCCATTTGCTGTAAATCTTGATGCCGATGACAAAAACTGGGTAGAACCTGATATCTCTGTGATTTGTGACAAAAACAAACTTTCAGATCGTGGTTGCAATGGCGCGCCAGACTTCATTATTGAGATAGTCTCACCTTCAAGCAGAAAAATGGATTACACTAAGAAAAATGCTCTTTATTCCGAAGCAGGTGTACGCGAATATTGGATTGTCGATCTCGCCAAAGAACGTACCACCATCTACCACTATGAAGAAGATGCTGCACCAATCATCATCCCATTTAACGAAAAAGCCGAAGTTGGCATTTATGAAGATTTGAGTATAATAATTTCAGAATTAATTTAGCATGAAAAAAGCCCCAGGAGCTACCAACTCCCAGAGCTTTCCAACACACATATCAGCCAGAGCCGATACACATGCCCTCAACAAGCATATTGTATCACAGCTCTGGCAAAAAATACAGGGCTATTTTTATGCCCTTTCGAAAGAAAGGAGAAGTATTATGCCTAAGAAACGTAAAGATGGAAGATACTCCAAGCAGGTAACCATCGGTATCAAAGACGGAAAACCAGTCCGTAAAACAATTTATGGCAGCACTATCAAAGAATTAGATAAGAACTATCGTGATTTTATGAGTCTTATGGACAAAGGAATCATCTTACAGGAACAGAACACCACCTTTAAAGAATTGTCTGAATTATGGCTTACAAACGAGAAGCTCGGAAGCGTTAGAGACCAGACAATAAGTACGATTAAAGGTCAGTTAAGTACCGTTAACAGCTATATCGGAGATATAAGAATCAAAGACTTACGGATGTCGCACATTGAATCGTTTCGAAGCTATATGATAAAATCAAAAAAACTGGCCCAGTACAATCTGTGCCTGTCCCGAATCAAAGCAATCGTCCGTTATGCAGTCCAGAAAGACATTATGGCAAAAGATATTACTGCTGGAATGAAGAGAGTCAAAATAGACAAAAAACCAAAGCGCGCTCTTACGTCTGAAGAACGTCTGTTATTTGAAATAGCAGACCTTGATAGTTTTGAGCGCTGCTTCATCAACCTGCTTCTCTACACTGGCTTAAGAAAGTGCGAAGCGCTTGCATTAGATGTAAAAGATATCGACTTAAAAAAGAATCAGATTTACGTTTCTAAAACATTGGTTGCCAGTAAGAAAATCAATACCTGCCTGCAGGAATACACAAAGACTGCTGCCGGACTCCGCCAGATACCGATTCCCGCCCCGTTGGCAAAAATCCTTTTCGAATTCATAAAAGGCCGATCGGGAATTCTTTTTCCCTCAAAAAGCGGCAGATATATTTCTACCCTCGATTATAAATGGGAAAAAATACTTAAAAAAGTTCAGGCTGTATCAAGCACCCCTCTATCAGATGATATCACGCCACATATTTTCCGGCACACCTATGCCAGTGATTTATACAAAGCAGGTGTTGATATCAAGCAGGCTCAGTATCTCCTCGGACACGATGACATTAAGACCACGCTTGACACCTACACCCATTTTGGATTTTTCGATGTGGAGCCGGATAAACTGGAGGATTACTATAATGCAGTCAAAATGCAGTCAAACGATAATATCATACCCATGAAACATGCATAAACAGGGCATTTCTTAAGAATGCATTAATTTATTACGATTTAACAGATCATCTTGTAAGAAACGCATTTTTCTGTTATGCTAGGAAACGTAAAAAACATGAGGAGGAACCTTAATCAATATGAGCCCATATACCAATAATTCCAGGCAGAACCGAGGGAGAGGAGGCTCCAGCCGGCACGATTCCGGACGGAGTGACTTTATGACGGTCCTCCTGTTTTATGTGCTTCCATTCATCGTTGTCAACTCTATTATTTTTATTCTGGTTACTGCAGCACCAAAGGGGGATTTGACAATCGGGGAAGCCGATAATTTTACGACAACCACCATGGAATTAAAGATAAAATCACTTTTTCCCATCAAAGCCATGACAGTAACCCTGGACGGCAACGAAGTGGAGCTCACCAAAACTGCTTCCAAGACCTACACGGCTGTACTCGGCTCCAATGGAACCGTAAAGGTGAGCTTAACAGCCTTTAACGGTATGAAAAATGTATTTTCAGAACAGGTCAATATTCTGGATGACACCCCGCCGGACATTAAAGATTCCATCATCGAGGATGGCGTCCTTTCCTTCCGTCTGGAGGATACCCAGTCCGGAATAAACTATGATACCATATATGCTTACGATGATGACACTCCGGAGATCCTTCCTCTCTCCATTGACCGCAGCACAGGAATCATTACATTCGACATGCAGAAGGAGAATCTGACCATCTGCGTAAAGGATCAGGTCGGCAACGAAGCCCGTGTAACGATTACACCAAAGGGGGAGAATTTAAACCCGGAGGAAGCGGCCGCATTAGCCAGTCAGGAAGCAGCTCAGGACAGCGATGCCGCTTCCGGTGAAAGCAAGGAAGACCAGACCGGTCTGGAATCTGCAGAATAATTGGATCAATCCAGTACAAGAATGAATCCCGCAAGCGGGATTCTCCGCCTGCGGCGGGTCGCATTAGCGACATGATTCCTTACCGCCGCAGTGCGATCCTGCCCGGAGGGCTTTTTTATATCATAGGGGTACTTTCCTATGATATAAAAAACCGGGAGAGCGTTTTCAACTGATCAATTCAGATGAAACACTCTCCCGGTTTTTACTCGATCCCCCTTGGATCTCATACAGTTTTAATGCTGACACTCTTCCACGACCTTAAATCCTACCAGCTTAATCGTCCGCGGTCCATGGCCGAGAATAATTCTCCCGATATCCTCCAGTTCCTCCAGATAAAGGCTGACCGTAGCCGTTGAATTTTTTCCCACACCGTCGCAAATCTCGCGGATGGTGGGAGAATACAGATTTTCAGAAACAAAGTACACGATAAATTGATAAATTCTCTCCTGCAAGTCATAATCCCATCGTAAGCCTCTCAATTTTTCTCCTCCTGAATTTAAAAACCTGGAACCATCATACCATATTTTGGTAATTTCCAAAAATGGTAATTTTTTCCAGATCCGCATTTTTCAGAAAATCAGGACGGTTCGTCCAATCTGCTGATTTTGATAGGGCGAAAAATCGCCCGAAAGGCTCATAATTACGTACTTATTTGCGTTTTTCAAAAAAATACAGTATATTATAGAAAAAAACTATGGGAGGTGTCCTATGACGATTCAGCAGCTGAAATACATCATAAAAATCGTGGAATGCGGGTCTATTACGGAGGCAGCAAGGCAGTTGTTTATCTCGCAGCCCAGCCTTTCCGCCGCATTAAAAGAACTGGAATCGGAATTTGGAATTGAGTTGTTCTACCGGACAGCAAAGGGAATATCCTTAACGGCCGACGGCACGGAATTTTTGTCGTATGCACGCCAGATTATCGAGCAGACACAGCTTTTAGAGCAGCGCTATACAAACGGGAAGCCAGCCAAGCGGCTCTGTTCCGTATCCACACAGCACTATGCCTTTGCAGTCAATGCCTTCGTCAGCCTGATCTCCCGAATCGATACGGATGAGTATGAGTTTACGTTAAGAGAGACGAGAACGTATGAGATTATTGAAGATGTGGCTAATTTCCGAAGTGAAGTAGGGATTCTCTACTTCAGTCAGTTTAATGAAAAGGTGTTGAAGAAACTGCTGAAGGAAAATCATCTGCTCTTTATCCCTCTGTTTGAGGCGGCCCCCCATGTGTTTATCAGTTCCATGCATCCGCTTACCGGAAGGAAGGAGGTCACGCTTGAAGATCTGGAAGACTACCCGTTTCTGGCATTTGAACAGGGAACCTTCAATTCCTTTTACTTTTCAGAGGAAATCTTAAGCACGGCCCCGCATAAGAAAACCATTCATGTCAGCGACCGGGCGACTCTGTTTAACCTGCTGATCGGTTTAAACGGCTACACGATCTGCAGCGGAATATTAAACAGCAACCTAAACGGCGACAACATCGTGTCGGTACCGCTTAAGACAGAGGAATGGATGCGGATCGGCTATATTTGCAGCGATAAATTCCCTTTAAGCCCGATTTCTCTTTCCTATATCAGAGAGCTGAAGAACGTAATCGCGGCAGAGGGCTTCGTCATACTAACGGAATCCGGCCGGTGAGGGTTCTCACGCGGCCAGCAGGCGGTATACAGCCTCGTGAATTTTGGAAGCAACGTAGGGATTATTCATAGTATAAAGGTGAATGCCGTCGACGCCCCGCGCAATCAAATCCACGATCTGATCCACCGCATAGGCGATACCGGCGTCACGCATGGCCTCGGGATTATGCTCATACCGTTCCATCATTGCGGTAAATTTGGAAGGCAGGCTTACGCCGCAGAGAGACACCATCCGCTCGATCTGCTTTTTATTGGTGACCGGCATGATCCCCGCTTCCACCGGGACATGAATTCCCGCCAGCAATGCGCGTTCTTTAAACCGGTAGAAACAGTCATTGTCAAAGAAAAGCTGCGTAATCAAATGGTCGGCTCCGGCGTCCACCTTGGTCTTTAAGCTTCGGATGTCTGTCAGGATGTTTTCCGATTCTGTATGGCCTTCCGGATAGCAGGCCGCCACCACATTAAAATCTTTAAACTCCTCTTTTTCTTTTATAAAAGAGATTAAGTCACTGGCATGCTCAAAATCACCGGCCGGGCGTCCGCCTTCGGGGATATCCCCGCGCAGCGCGAGTATGTTATCGATTCCCGCTCTCTTAAATCCGCCCAACAGACTGATTACATCATCTTTTGTCAGGCCGATGCACGGCAAATGGGCCACGCTCTCGATACCATATTCATTCTTGATCTTTGAGGCAATCTCCGTTGTTGCCTTACAGTTTTCACTGCCTCCGGCTCCGTATGTAACGCTGATAAAATCCGGATTCAGTTTTCTTAAACTGTCCAGTGTTTCATAAATCGTCTCAACCGGATTGGTTCTCTTTGGAGGAAAAACCTCGAAGGAGAGTACCGGTTTCTTTGCAAACAAATCCGTTGTCTTCATTTTTCTGTCTCCCTGCCGCTTTATCCATATGCAAAGGGAAGCTGGCCCTCTCATCTTTTCACGGCTCTGATTTTATGACCATAATCATAGCACAGGGCAGCGGTATAAGGAAATATAGTTTTTTTATTGTATTATATAGGAAATTCCTATGGGGATAACAGTTTCTTTACAAAGACAAGGTTTTCGGGAAACGCCTTCTCTCCTTCCTTCTGATCAGTCAGCCTAAATATACCCCCTGCTCTCGCAGCACCTCCCGGAGTTCTTCCGTATTGAGATATCTTGGAAGGATATTCTCCTTAACGCACAGCGCGGCCGCGGTTCCTGCCGCCTGTCCCTGGGCCATGCAGGATACCGTGTTTCTTGTGGACATATGCGCCTCCCATGTGCCGGTAATACATCTTCCGGCCACCAGCAGTCCCTCCACGCGTTTAGGAATCAACGCCCGGTAAGGAACGCCATAATAGCCGCCTTCCCGGATGGTAATTCTCGGAGCACAGTCATGGAATCCGTATAAATACACTTCATCCTCAAACCGTTTTCCGGATACAATCTCCTCCAGCGACAGATCATACTCGCATTCCACAATTCTCGTAAGCCTCACGCCGATACTGGCCGGTGTCCAGCTCACATAAGCATCTTCAAATCCCGGAATATGCTGTTTCAGCATCCCCGCCAGCTTCATAACCTGATGGCGCAGTGTGATCTCTGCTTTTGAATACTCTTCTGTATTGGCGGCGTCCACGTCAGGCAGAGCCGCCGAATTAATATAAGTAAATTCTCTCTCATGCAGAGAAAAACCAAGAGGTCCCCACATTCCCGTCTTTTCCATAAACTCTGTAAATTCAGGAATTTTTTTCAGTTCAAAACCTAGCCGTATTACATGGTCGGTACTGTTTCCTTTATCGCCCTCTATCAACTGATTGACAATGCCTTTTTCCCGGCAGAATTCCACCAGCCGAGGCATATCCACATTTGTCATGCCAAACGGCATCCCTGCCGAAGTCGTATCGTGTTTTTTTACAACTCCGGCACCGGCCAGCGCCGCTGCATCCGCATCACCGGTAGAATCAATCACTGTGTGGGCAAGAATGGCTTCTCTTCCGGATTTTCCTTCAATGATGACACCTGATACCCGCTCGCCGTCTTTTATCACATCCGCGATTACTGTATGAAGCAGGATTCTCACCCCCGCCTCTTCCAGCATGGTAAATGCAACATCCTTAAAAATCTCCCAGTCGATCAGCGTAATGGCTGAATCATAGTTTCCACCCTTATCCTGTTCTAAATGGCCCGGCGATCCCGACGCTTCCATCATACGCGTCACGATTTCCTGCGGGATTCCTCTGACTACCTGAGTCTTTTCCGCCCCCGCAAAGGCCTTATACAGGTTAAAAAAGCTGTGCAGCGGGCCTGCTCCATTTACAAGAGTTCCCCCCACGTGGCCAAACCGTTCCACCAGTATGGTATCCGCGCCGTTTCTGGCGGAGGCCAGCGCTGCTGTAAAGCCCGCCGTCCCTCCTCCGCACACCACTACATCGCATTCATACTGAACCGGCGTTTTCCTGTACTCTTCAATCTCTCTTTTCATATTTCAGCACCGCCTTATCCTCATCATATACGGCCTTCGCCGTCACCGTTCCCCTCTCATGGCGCCCCAGAACCCGGATTCTCTTTTCCATTCCCGGCAGCAAATCAAAGTAATTATCTTCAAACAGCCAGCCAAATTCATCTCCATCCTCGTCTCCTCCCAGTTCCACACATCTTGCAAACCGGCTCGCAGTGACAACAAGGATATCCCCCTCCTGCTTGAGCTGAAGCCCCGTATGTTCCGGGTACTCCATTATTCGCTCAATCTCGCACGGTTCAGCGCACATTCCCATGACCTCGCCTTCATCAGAATATGCAACAGCGCAGACCAGGTTACTTTTTCTGAACTGACCGTAGCAGTCGATGGTGCAGACTGGTTTTGATTCATCCGGTTCAGCATGAAACTTCTGGAAAAAGGTGCCCTGCCGTTCATTCTTTAAGATATCAAACAGGAATATTTCCAGATGCCCGTTTACGGCATGCCCCGTATCATTCGTCACCCATAGATAACCATGGTCCCCCAGCTCGCACGACACCAGAAACGGCGCGTAGCAGCGTTTTAATTCGTAATAGGGGTAGTACGGCTCCTGATAATAATCCACAACTCCATATGAAATAATATTGCTGTTATTATTAAACTTCCAGAGCATATGGCCCTTCGTCCTTCTGGCTGTACCGGCAGAAGCGGCTTCTTCTCCCCGGAAGCCTCTCCGAAACCGGCATACCTGTTCATGAATATACTCCGCATGAGCGGCACCGATCCGGTAGACCAGTTCATCTGCCGATCCTGCATCGTAATAATGCTCTACAGGTCCAAGCTTTATGACGCCCTGGTTTGTATTATGAAGTTCCCATGTCTCCGGCCACTCTTTTCTTTGTCTCCGGCTAACCCTCCCCGTATATTCCGGCGGCCAGAGCTCCTCCGGTCTCATCATCTTCCTCATGGACTTCATGGAAGGTGTGGAGACCCGGCAGTTCTCACTTAAAAATACAGGGAATTCCCTTCCCGGAACGAACCAGAGATGGGTATAGCCGTGGGTATCTCCCGCCAGGGGATCATTGGCATATGCACCGCCGCATGGGGAAGACGGATGGTAGTACCGTTCCGGATCCTGTTCCATGCAGACCCCGGGAAATACCTGTCGGACAATCGTTTCACCAAAACAGGGGCCTCCGGGATTTTCATAATCCCTTGATAACAGAGTCTCATTTCCGCCGCACCAGAGAAGTATGGACGGATGGGATTTCAGCCGTTTCGTCATCTGCTCCGCCTCTTTTCGGCAGAGTTCCAGGAACTCCGCTTCCTCCGGATAAGCAGTATAACAGAGATAGAAATCCTGCCAGATAAGAATCCCCCGTCTGTCACATTCCTCGTAAAACGCCTCTGGATAGCGTTCGCTCTCCCCCCAGACCCGCAGAATATTAAAATTCCCCAGTTCTGCAAGATCCAGCAGGCGGCCCATCACTTCCGGCCGGTACCGGTTGCTCAGAGTATCGGGATGGACGAGATTGGCCCCCCACAGCTTGAGAGGTCTTCCATTGATCCGAAAATCCATATCTCCAGCCATGGAAACTCTGCGGAATCCTATCACCTTTTCCAAAAAATCCGCTGTTCTGCTGCCGCAGGTAAGCTCCAGTCTGTATACTGACGGGTCCCCCATTGTCCGCGGCCACCAGAGTTTAGGATGCGGCACACGAAGAACCATGGTCTCAGAACGGCTCATAATCTGCCGTACTTCCTCCGCCCTCACCTGGCCTGTGCTGTCAAAAACCCTGGCCTGCAGCGGTTCGCCCTGATATTCCTCCAAAGCCCCCAGAAAAGAGGCAGTAATCGTAACCACGCCGCAGTCACCATCTTCCGAAAGACTGCTGTCCGCTGTCACTTCATCAAACAGAAGGGGATCTTCCTGCATCAGAGTCACGTCACCATAGATTCCGCACCTGATCAGGCCTGGAACCGGACCGCAGTACTCATGAAAGCCGGAGCGGAATGCCCGCACCGCAGAGATTGCCGGGACACGTCCCTCATACCGCTCCGGAAGCCTTATCCCGCTTACTTTTTTTGCTGCGGATTGAATCCAGATCAGCAGCACATTCGCTCCCGGATTCACCTCATTTACCGGGAACCGGTAATCCAGAAACACATCGCCGCATTTCCCGACTAAGGTTCCATTCAAATAAACAGCTGCAAATGTATCTACCCCTTCTAAAGTAAGGTAAACCTGACCGCCTGCAGCTGCAGGCGCATCACCGGTAAACTCAAGGCGGTATACCCAGTCATACTCATCAATCCATAAATCACGGTTAATCCCTGTCTCATTGGGATTACCTATCACTCCGTAATCCAGAAGTACATCGTGGACCTGTTCCGGAAAATTCAGGACTGGAAAACTGCGGTCCTTTCCGGTTCCCGGCACTCTAAAACCAGCTTCCAAATCTTCCGGACTGTAGTCCATTCCCGTGGGAAAACGCTTTAAAAGCCAGCCTTCCCGTAATACCATTTTCTTCATACCAGTCTCCCTTTTAGCCTGCTGCCTTCAACGCTCACTGCTGCCAGTGTATTGACACTAGAAAACAAAGCCTTTTGTACTGCTGAGACGCTCCATAATGTCATCATTCAGCCGGAGCCCTGTGGCCGCGGCGTTGTCGAGAGCCTGGGCTGCATTTTTTGCTCCCGGGATCACACAGCTGATACCAGGATACGTCATATTATAGGCCAGCGCCAGATGCCCCATAGAGAGCCCTGTCTCTGCCGTACACGCTTCCACAATTTCCAGATCCGGTTTTACCTCCTCGAAACGTTTCGCTGGCCAGAATCCCTTTCGGTTATCTCCTTCGGCAAACTGTGTTCCTTCCCGGTACTTTCCGGTCAGAATTCCGCTGGCCAGAGGCTGACTGGTCATCACCGCAATATTACGCTCCTTCGCCAGCTTCACAACCTCTAAATTGGATTTATTCAGAATATTAAACGGACATTCCAGCACATCGATTACCCGTTCCGTATCACGTTCCAGCGCGTGCATGGTGTCTCCGGCTCCCCACATGGCAAGACCGGCAAACCGTACACGGCCAGACCGCTTCATCTCCTTCAGTGTCTCAAAAACCCCACATTCATCCTGCAGCTTCGCATCCGGAACATGCAGAAGGTAAACATCCACATAGTCCGTCTGAAGCCGTTTCAGACTTTCCTCCAGACACATCATGAGATACTCTTTGGAAAAATTCTTGCTTCGTTCCGGCAGACGGAAGTTTGTACCGCCTTTCGTCACGATAACAGTTTCCTTTCTGCGTCCCTTTAGGAACTCTCCGATCAGTTCCTCACTGTGCCCATCACCGTAGGCATCACACGTATCGTATAAATTTACTCCCTTTTCCCACGAAACAGTTAAAGCTTCCACTGCATCCCTGTCGCAGATTCCGTCGCCCCAGCCTCTGCCGCCGATTGCCCATGCTCCAAAGCCAATATCTGATACCTTCATACCTGTTCTTCCAAATATATTATATTCCATCGCTGTCTTTCTCCATTTCTATCTGTCATTATGATTCATCAAAAATATTCAGTTCCCTTAACAGAGCCACCACATCCTTCATGCGCTTCTTCTTGAATTTCTTTAAAATATGGTTGATCTGCGACCGGATCGTAGTTTCCTCCACAAAGCGTTTTGACGCAATGTCCTTATACGTATAGCCTTCATATACCATTTTTAATATCTCATATTCCGTTGTATTAATCAGAAGCATCACCTGAAAGGTCTCTTTTAACCGGCTCTGCTTCTCATAGACTCTCTGATACCCGTCAATCAGTTTTTTCGCCACCTCCGGGCGGACCAGAAGCTTATTATCGATCACATCATGAATCGCCCCCACAATCTTCTCAATGGAACTGGTCTTTATGATATAATCAACTGCTCCGGCCAGATATGCCTGAAATATGAATTCCTCATCCTCATGGATGGTAAGTGCGATACATTTCACCCCCGGATATCTCTCATGGATTTTACCAATCGCTGTAATTCCGGAGGTTCTGGTCTCCATTTGAATGTCCATAAGCACGACAGACGGAAGCAGCTGTTCCACCATCAGAAATGCTTCATGGCCCGTAGCCGCCTGCCCCACCACCAGAATATCATCCGACCGTGCAGCAATCTCCTCCGCCAGATGGATCCTGATTTCCTCCATGTCATCCGCAATGACCAGTTTGATTTTCTCCATGTTTTCTTCCTCCCCCGTTACGCTGCGAGACACTGGTCTTCTCTTCCCTGCTCATGGGCAGGAGAAGAAATACTGACGTATATACCCCGTATCTGCTGTCGATCTTGATCTGTCCCAAATGCGCCCTGATCACCTTATAAACATAGGGAAGGCCCAGCCCCCAGTTCATCTTCCCCTGTTTTCCGGAATAATGCGGCGAAAAGATCCGGCCGCGGTCACGGAAACGAATACCTTTTCCGTTATCCTGGATCATGATGATCAGCCATCGGAACAAAAATTCCAGCCTGACTGTAATTTTCCCCTCTTCCTTCCCGGACTGTTCGATGGCTTCCACGGAATTGTTCAAGATATTTACCAGCGCCTTGCACAGATGATAGCGGTCGTACATCCCGCAGATATCCTCATACCCCTCTCCGTTCCACTCTACCGTGATATAAGAAGGCACTGTAACTTCATTCAGCGCTTCATCGATAATGCTGGAAACACTGTTATTTAGATAGTGATACTTAATTTCTTTTAACTCATCAAGCATTTGAGTCGTCCGCCCCAGCGACTCGTCTATCAGCTTTCGCATGCGGCCGATTTCCGGTATCTCCGCCGTGTTATCCACCTTATTTTCAATCTTTGTGATCAGTATCTGCTGAGAAAAAAAGAGATTTTTCTGGGAATGGAGCGTTTCCCCCAGGACTTCGTTCATGATGTTTAAATTCTTCTGAATCTTCCGCTTCACAAACGGTGTTGCCGACATATCCATCCGAAAACTCAGCAGTATAAACATGCAGAACGAGATCACCACCAGCACCAGCGACGGAGCCGTCAAATAAACCTTCTGAATCCGCGCCTGAACGTTTTCAAAGATCCAGAAACCGCTGCGAATCACCTTGTCCACCGACATGCTGAATGGCCCGATATAGAAAAAAATATAGAAGATCGCAGCAGCAAGCATCAGTCCCATGGAAAACAGGAATATTCGTTTGCGAAGAAAGCGGACGGATGTCACCATCACGTAGCGGATCAAAACACAGATCGGCCGAAGCAGCAGCAACAGGACTACAAGTTTAAAGATCACATTTAAAGAGCAGTACAGACCATACACGAACGGTTTATTCCCGCTGGTATGATACAAAATATACATTTTTGTAGAGGTTACAGGATCGTAAAGAATTATGGAAAGAAGGGGAACCGCAAAGAACAGCAGGCGCCGCATCCTCCGGCTCCCCTTTTTCAATTTCGGCTCGCTCCTCCCCAGGTTTTTCTGAAACTCGTAGTTAAAAATCATTTCGGCCAAAAGAAACAGTGCGACCCCCACATTCATAAGCCGGATATTCACGACAATGGGAAGTGCCAGTCTGGCCGTTATTGCTTTATAGATCATATAATCCAGCCGGTAATAAATGCTTCCTCCATAGTAATCCCCGTAGCTGGCAAACATATTGATATGCAGAATGATGGAGAAGAAGGCCAGCGTCGCCCCTGTTGCCATTAGAACAAACAGATAAGAATATCTGCTCTTATGGTCAAAAATAAGCAGTATTACAGAAAATGCGACCAGTAAACCAATTGTATAAAACATACGCTTCCCCCACTCCCCATTCGTCTCGAAAGTCTATTAACCTTTTACAGACCCTTCCGTCAGACCCGAAATAAAATACTTGTTTAAGAATAAGTATACAATAAGCATCGGTAAAATGGAAATACTGATTCCCGCCAGCATCAGGTTCCAGGAGGACACCGCCTCACCGCTGGATTTCAGGCTGACAACTCCGACTACCAGCGGCCATTTGTCCTTTGCTGCAATGGTAAATACGTAGGGCAGAAGGTAATCGCTCCAGGCCGTCCGAAATGCTACCAGTCCGGTCGTTGCCACCAGCGGCTTACAAAGAGGAAAAATGATTCTCCAGAATATCTTAAAGAAGCTGCAGCCGTCGATCTGTGCGGCCTCGTCAATCTCCCTGGATATCTGCCGGACAAAGCCGGTAGCGATAAACACCTGCGTCGCATTCATGCCAAACACACGGATGATGATCGGTCCCCACAGCGTTCCGCTGAGCCCGAACACTTTGGCCAGACTGAGCTGCGGATAGAGCGACAGCGTTCCGATCGATACAAACATGGAGCAGAGCACCATGGCATTCACCACTTTGGAAAACCGGGTCGTCCCTCTGGCAAAGACATAGCCGGCCGTAATCGACGTCACAACACAGCCGCCCACCACTACAACCGCATAGAAAATACTGTTGAAGGTCAGCCTGCCGAAATCCGCCAGCTTCCAGGCCTGGATATAATTTTCAAAGTGCCATTCTGTCGGAAGAATGCTCAGTCCCCCAACTAAAATCTCCTTATTGGACTTAAAGGAGCCGAGTAAAATGTAAATAACCGGAAACAGTGCAAATACGGCAATCACCAGGAGAAACGCGTAGATCACTGCCTTCCAGATACTCTTACTGACTGTTCTCATAGTGCCTCCTATTCTTCTACTTCCTGCATTTTCTTCGATACCTTTAAATAAATCAGTGTGACAATTCCCAGAATCACCGCTGTGACAACAGCCATGGAGGAAGCGTAGCCAAACTGAACTTCCATGGCGGCACTTTCACCATACGAGAAGAAATACTTGAATATGTACGTCATCACCACTTCCGTGGAACCTCCCGGTGCTCCGTTCGTCAGTACCAGGATCAAATCCGTCATTTTCATGGTTCCCAAAACGCTCAGCATGAGAACCAGCTGCAGAATCGGTGCTACCAGAGGCATGGTAATGTAAAAAAACTGCTGCACTTCATTGGCTCCGTCGATGGAAGCGCATTCGTACAGCGATTTGGATATATTCTGAAGCCCCATCAAAAAGTAAATCATATTAAGTCCAAAGGTCGTCCACAGCGACACCAGGATAATCACAAACATGGCGTGCCCCTTGTCGCTGAACCAGCTGATATTCTGGGTAATCAGCCCGATATTTTTGAGGATTGCATTTACAATTCCGTTATAAGCCCCAAACAAAATAGAGAAAATCAGTCCTACAACCGCGATACTGAACACGGAGGGCAGAAAGAACACCACCCGAAAGAAAGAGCTGCCTTTTATCTTATTATTCAGAAGCACTGCTAAGACCAGAGCCAGCGGAATCTCAAATATCATCTTCATACCTGCAATCAGAAACGTATTTTTCAGTGAATTCCAGTATGCCGGATCACGGCTGAACACCCTGATAAAGTTTCCCAGTCCTACAAAAACCGGTTCACTGTATCCGTTATACTTAAAAAATGACCACCGAAGCACCCAGATAATCGGATAGACGGAAAACAGGAGAAAGCCGATCGTCATAGGCGTAATCATCAGGATTTCCTGAATCTTGTTTGCGGAATGCAGTTTTTTTATTTTTTTCTTTGTTTTTATCATATATCCTTCACTCTCACCCTATCTCTTCGCCATATTGCGGCATGGCCTGCCAGCTCTGTATGAGCTGGCAGATACCGTGCATATCCCCGCCAATTTTTTCAGCCGCTACTGGTTCCACTTCATCTTATCGGCAATATTCGGATCAATGTAGTCATCAATATTCACCTTTCCGGATGCAACAGCTTCATCCAGAGCCTTATTGTAACGTTCCGACAAGTCCTTCAGCGCGCCATCCACATCCGTGATAATTCCAGTCAAAATCTTGTTGTAAACGTCCTGATAGCTGTCTCCCTCAATCGATAAATCGCCATCCGGATTTGGATACTTAATACAGAATACATCCATATCGGAGAACTTAATCCAGTTTGGATCCAGGCCATCCACCTTGGACTGGCTGGTAATCTCATCACCTAAGATACTGATATCCACCTGTGCCTCATTCGTAGCCACAAACATTTCATCGGAATACAGATAATTTATAAACTCCGCAACCTTGTCCGAATATCCGTCCTTCGCCGCCCTGGAATTGATGACATAGGACATGGCGGCACCAACCGGTTCCTTATAGCGGTTAGACCCATCAGCAACCGGATATGGAATAACGGTCCACTCGAAATCACATGGAAACTGATTCTTAAATGTCGTCACGTCTGAAGACATAACACCGATCATACCAATATTTCCTGCCGAAAACTGAGCTCTCGCCGTATCCCCATCCATCGTCTCGTAGCCCGGGAACATACTCTTGTCATCAATAAATCCCTGAAGATGGTCAAAGAAACCGCCAAGGGATTCAAAGTCATACCGGCCTGTGGTGTGATTGAAATACTCATCTCCCACGCTGGCTGCATTTGGTAAATTCACATAGAAATAGTTGTAGGATCCATATCCCATTGCCAGCGCATATCCGTAAGTTGACTCCTTGCTTCCCTCGGTGATTGCCTTTGCACACGCCCTCATTTCGTCCCATGTCTCAGGTGTCTTAAGTCCGTACTGGTTAAAGACATCCATATTACAGGCGATCCCATACGTCGTCACACGGATCGGGATAGAGTATGTCTTCTGGCCGAATTCTCCATAACCGGGCGCGTTATACTCCGCAAAACGATCCACCAGCCCCTTTAATCCGGCTTCATCCTCCCATGGCATGATGTATCCGGCCTCCGCGTAATTGCCAATTTTATTACACTTGAAAATATCTGGTCCCTCTCCGGCAGTCACAGCGACATCAAGCGTCGTATAGTAATCACTTCCATAGACGGTGTATTCCACGGAAATACCTTTTTCCTTTCCGATGGTCTCATTAAACGCTTTAATCCTTTCTTCATAAACCGCCTGGTCATGCTGGTCGTTGGACCACATGGTAATCTTGGTAACATCGCCGCTTCCGGCTTCCGCCTGCGTCTGCTCCTTCTTTGTCCCCTCCGTCTGACCGCTCTCCGGCGCCGCCGTCTGGCCTTTATCCGCTCCAGCACAGGCTGTCATGGAAAGCATCATTATCCCGCTCAGTAAAATCCCCAAATACTTTTTTAACCTCATGATAAACTCCTCCATTTTTTCATTTACAAGTCCCGCTGCCGGCGCCGGCGTCATCTGAACTTTATGAATGCATCTTAGCACATCCCCTCAAAAAAAATAAGTATGATTTTTTATAAACATTTTCCAGTTTAACGCATTTATAGCTTATTTTTTTGTATATGTTTATATTTTTTCATCTTGTGCGCCGCAGGCTGTCATAGTAAAATTAGATAAACATTTCACTTAGAAAGGAGTTATACTGTATGGAATTCCTTAAAACCAAAGGAAAGAATATTATAACAGAATCCGGAACGCCGGTCTGGCTAAGAGGCACCTGTGTGGGCGGCTGGATGAACATGGAGAATTTCATCAACGGATTCCCCGGAACCGAGATCTCGCTTCGCGAGCACATGAGAAAAAGGCTGGGGGAAGAGAACGGATCTTACTTTTTCCAGGAAATGATTCACAATTTTCTGGCAGAGGAGGACCTGGCTTTTATCGCTTCCACGGGAGCTACCGTCGTGCGTCTGGCGCTGAATTATCGGCACTTTGAGAGCGATGACGCTCCCTTCGTCTACAAAGAAGAGGGGTTCCGTCTCCTGCGGGAAACCGTGGACCTCTGCGAAAAGCATGGACTTTACGTAATCTTTGACATGCATGCTGTTCAAGGCTGGCAGAACACTCACTGGCACAGTGACAACGACCGGGGAATCTCCCTGTTCTGGTCCGATGCCTGTTATCAAAGGCGCTACTATGCCCTGATGCAGGAAATCGCCTCCCGTTTTAAGGACTGTCCGGCCGTAGCCGGCTATGAGCTTCTCAATGAACCGAGCTCAAGCTGCCGCAGCGGCGATTATCCCTTCAATATGTACGAAAACTTTACTTCCGACTATCAGACCTTCAACCGGGTCATCCATACAGCCGTGGACCGGATCAGAGAGATTGACAAACGCCACATCATCTTCATAGAAGGCGACTCCTACGGCCATAATTTTTCCGGTCTGGAGGCTCCCTTTGACGATAACCTGGTATACTCTTCCCACGACTATATTGTCTCCAGCTTCGGTCCCGGCGCTTATCCCGGCCAGTATGAGATGCTTCACAACGACCGTGTTGAGGCCGGCTGCTACTGGGATTACGAACAACAGATCCGCCACATAAAGGAGACGGAAGGCTGGCAGTTTTCCGAGACCTGGCAGGTTCCTCTCTGGGTAGGCGAATTTGGTTCCCAATACTGCACAGGAGCCGACGATATCCCTTACCGTCTGGCCTCCATGGATGACCAGCTCCGGGCTTTCAATGAACTGGGGATTCACTGGACCACCTGGACGTACAAGGATTGCGGCACCATGGGCTGGGTCACTTTAGATCCCGAGAGCGAATACATGAAAACCGTGTCTGAGGTCCAGCGCATGAAAGGTCTGCTTGGTGCAGAGAACTTCACGGCCTGGCGAAGCGCCTGTCCCGGCAAAGAAGTCACCGGGCAGTTCACCCGCTACGTCATGTCACTTTTGAGCGAGTCCCCCAACTACACCTTCGGCACCTTCCAGAAATGTATGAACTACGCCCTTCTCACCAGTTTCTGCGCCGGAGTCCTGCAGCCGGAATACGCTAAAGCATTTCAGGACTGTTCCGCCGGTGACATTGCCAGAATCATGCGGTCCTTTGCGCTTCTAAACTGCCAGGTAAACGAACCGTATCTGGAACTCTTAAGAAAACGGCTGGCCGGGTAATCCTGACAAAAAAGCACATCAGTCAGAAGTGAGCAAAAACGGGGACAGTGTTCTATAGAAGTTCACTGTCCCCGTTTTGCAAACCATATGATACCACAAAATTCCACTTCAGCTCTAATCATACACTTATCCATAATTCCCACTATTTTTTAGTTTTACTTTTTGTTTTCACTGTATTTAATTGTTTTTTTACTTTATTTTGATATAATAGAATCAGGCAGTCCATCTGCCGGGTGACTTCCATCTCCGAAAGGAGGTGGTTCTATTATATGTCTACTTATGAAGAATTTATGGTTATCATAAATGCAGCGATGCTGATCGTTGCCATTCTCGTTTACATAGATAGAAAAAACGGTACAAAAAAATAGTCACCCCGCCATCCCAAAGGTAAGTGACTATTTTTTTAGAAATTATCTTTTGGAAGCCACTCTGTGGAGTGGACTGCCTTTTTGTACCTTTATTATAACCCTTTTTTCTCTATTGTGTCAATTATATTTTAGATGTATTCGAATCTCCCATTTCTCACTGGCTTCAAATTCTCCTGGTCGATTCTCCCTCCACCAGTTCTCCTTTAAACACCCGTTTCTGATGGTCCGCTTTCTTGCCAATTACGTCAAACAGGATCCTTATGGTACTTTTCGCCATCTCCTCCACCGGCTGTCTTATGGTGGTCAGCGTCGGATTATAGTAATGTGCGATATCAAGTCCGTCGAATCCGGCCACAGAATAATCTTCCGGAACTTTCCCGCCGCACTCTGTAATCGCCTTGCAGGCTCCTATGGCAATGCTGTCCGAAATTGCGTAGACAGCTGTAAAATCCACTTTTTTCTCCTTCAGGATCCGGCTCATGGACATAAATCCATAATCCATGGTATAGCAGTCCCTGCCTACCTCAGAGAAAATGCAGAGTTTTTCATCGAGCTCAATTCCGTTGTCCTCCAGGGCTTTTTTATATCCCTCAAGCCGCAGCTTTCCAATACTCTCATCATCCTGCGTCGCCGCCAGAATCAGAATTCTCTTATGGCCGAGTTTACATAAATAATCAGTCATTTTGTAGCTCTCCGCGTAATCATCAACGGAAACCCAGGAATAGGAAGAGGATTCCTCCAATGAATCAGTCATTCCAATGGTACTTAACACAAACGGAACAGTCAGCTGTTCCAGCTTCTCTTTGCTGTGTGAGAAGAAGCCCCCCAGAAACACGATTCCCCTGGGCTTCTTCTCCTTAATCAGTTCCAGCGCCACGTCCACTTCGTCCTCGCAGGCATCCACGCGCTGCATGATAAACAAGTATTTCTTCTTCTGGATCTCCTCTTCAAAAACACGGATCATCTTGCTGAAGAACGGATTGCTGATGCCCTTAATCAAAACCGCAATAGCCTTCGAATCCGTGCGTTTTAAATTGCGGGCGCTGTTATTAGGAATATAATTATGTTCCTTAATCGCCTGCATAATCATATTCTTTGTCTCCGGATTAATATCCGGATGATTATTTATTGCACGTGATACCGTGCTTACGCCAACCCCGCAGATTCTGGCTATATCCTTAATATTGATAGAATCCATAAGAAATACTCATCCCCTGTCATACCCTGCCGTAAAGTTTCGCCATTTTACGGCACTTTACCGCGATTTCATCTGTCATCTCCCCGGAAAGCATGCGCCATCTCCAGTTTTCCCCCAGAGTGGAAGGTGTGTTAATCCTCGCTTCCCCTCCCAGCCCCAGGTAATCCTGTACCGGTATCACCGCAAGCTTCGCCACACTCGCCAGTGCAAGGCGTACGAAGTCCCAGTGAATTTCGTCCTCGGGAGTGTGTGCATTGTTCATATAATCTATAGAAAGCTGTCTGTCCGCCTCATCCATCTCCTCATACCAGCCGCGGATTGTATTATTGTCATGAGTTCCCGTATAAACCACACAGTTGGTCGTATAGTTATGCGGCAGATAATCGCTTTCCTCTCTGGAATCGAACGCGAACTCCAGGACCTTCATTCCCGGGAATCCCGTGTCTTTTACTAATTTTAACACAGATGGCGTCAAAAATCCAAGATCTTCCGCAATAATATCAAGTTTACCAAACTTTTCCTGCATTTTCTGGAAAATCTCGATTCCCGGCCCTTTTTCCCAGGTTCCGTGAATCGCGTTTTCACTACCGGCCGGTATGGAATAGTATTCATCGAAGCCCCGGAAATGGTCCACACGCACCACATCATACATGCGGAAGCTGTATTCCATACGCCGCATCCACCACTGATAGCCGGTCTTCCCATGGTATTCCCACTGATACAGCGGATTCCCCCAGAGCTGACCTGTGGCAGAAAAGCCGTCAGGCGGACAGCCGGCTACCGCAACCGGTTCCCGGTTCTCATCAAACTGAAACAGTTCCGGATGATACCATGTATCCGCACTGTCCAGCGCCACATAGATGGGAATATCTCCAATGATACGGATCCCCTTTTCGTTGGCATACGATTTTAACGCACTCCACTGCTCTTCAAATTTCATTTGAAGGAAGGCGTAGAACCCTGCCTCGTCCGCCAGCTCATACTGAAGCCGTTCCATCGCTTCCCGTTTCTGAAGACGGATGTCCTCATTCCACTCCGTCCAGCTCCTGCCTTTATTCTGGTTCTTAACCGCCATATAAAAGCAGTATTCCACGGTCTCAGACCACAGTTTTTCCCTGGCCTCCGCCGCTGTATGGCCGTCTTTCAGCCAGCGCTCATACGCCTTGCGAAGCAGCGGAAAACGGTTAAAATAGATCTTCCCATAATCAATATCTCTCGGATTGCTTCCAAAATCCGCGGAGTCACATTCTTCTTTTGTAAGGAGACCTTCTTCCACCAGTTTGTCGAGATCAATGAAATATGGATTACCTGCGAAAGCCGAAAAAGACTGATAGGGTGAGTCCCCGTAGCTGGTCGGTCCCAACGGCAGAATCTGCCAGTAATGCTGTCCCGCCTCTTTTAATGTATCAATAAACTCATAAGCCTCTTTAGAAAATGCTCCGATTCCGTACTTTGACGGCAGACTGGCAACCGGTAGCAACATACCACATTCCCGCATCGTGTGTCTCCTTTATCCTTAACCTTTTACTGCGCCGGCAGCTACACCCTTAATGATGTATTTCTGACAGCTTAAATAGAAAATAATGATCGGTACAATCGCCAGAACCAGCATAGCCATCATGGCTCCCATATCAATGGAACCGTAGCCGCCCTTTAAGTTCTGGATAACCATGGGTATTGTACCCTTTTCCTGCGGAAGAATCAAGCTCGGAAGCAGATAATCATTCCAGATCCACATGGCATTTAAGATCGCTACCGTAACAGCGGTAGGCCGAAGCATCGGAAATACCACATTAAAATACGTCTGAATCGGGGAACAGCCGTCAATCATGGCCGCCTCTTCGATTTCCAGCGGTATTGCCTTTACGAATCCGCAGAACAGGAATACCGCCTGCCCCGCCCCAAATCCCAGGTACAGAAGAACCAGACCGTACATGGAGTTTAAGTATAAATCGTTGGCCGTCTTGGACATGGTGAACATAACCATCTGGAACGGTACAATCATGGCAAATACAAAGATATAGTAAAGAATGCTGTTAAATTTCGATTTCACTCTGGTAATGTACCATGCCGTCATGGAGGTAAACAGTACAATTACCGCTACGGAGCAAACCGTAATAAACAGAGACCTTCCAAACGCCGGGAAAAATCCGGTCTTCCTCACACCTTCGAAATAGTTCGTAAGGGCCACGTAGGTTCCCGCCTTCGGCAGCTGGAACGGCGCATCGCTGATGTAGAGTTTGCTCTTAAAAGAGTTCACCAGAACCAGGAAAATAGGGAACAGAAATGCCAGTGAAAGTATGGCAAAGAACACAGTCATCATCATACCGGTCGATTTGCTGACTTCCATCTGCTGATTTTCCGCTTTTTTCGCTTTCACGCTCATCAGTTTTCTACCTCCTTACGCCTTGTTAAATACAGCTGTGTCAGGGAAATAACCGCAACCATCAAAAAGAAGACAACCGCCTTCGCCTGACCGACGCCTTCCCAGCCGACTCTGCCGTAGAACGTACTGTAAATATCGAGAGCCAGCATACTGGTCTGTCTTCCGGGTCCACCTGCGGTGAGAGCCAGGTTCTGGTCAAACAGCTTAAAGGAATTGGTCAGGGTTAAGAAGAGACAGATCGTAAAGGAAGGCATAACCATCGGAATGATGATGCGCCGCAGCGTCTGTGTCTTCGTAGCTCCGTCAATCTTTGCCGCTTCGATTAAATCCGGAGAAACGTTCTGAAGGCCTGCGATATAGATGATCATCATATAACCGATGAGCTGCCAGTTCATCAGGATAACCAGACCCCAGAAACCGTATTTGGCGTCGAAGGACAGCGTAACCCCAAACTTTGCCAGAATACCATTTAACAGCAGCTGCCAGATATAGCCCAGAACGATACCGCCGATTAAGTTCGGCATAAAGAAAACGGTTCGGAATAAATTCGTTCCCTTAATGCCTCTCGTCAGAGCATACGCCATCAAAAATCCAAACACATTGATCGTCACAACGGACACTATGGTGAATTTCACGGTGAATACCAGCGCATTTATGAAGTTCTGGTCCAGAAATATCTTTTTATAGTTGCTTATGCCCACCCACGTCGCATCCTTTACCGTGGTAAATTCCGTAAATGACAGATAAATACCCATGATAAACGGATACAGAAATGCAATGATAAATGCAATCAGCGTCGGCAGCACAAAAATCGGAAAATACCGTTTGATGGATTTTTGCATGGTGCACCCTCCTTGAACATACATAGTGATTCTCAGCGTTTAAGTAAAGAAATGGGTGAGGAAGTTCCCTTACGCTCACCCATCTCATGTCTGTTGCCTTACTCTTATTTGGTCATGGCCTTTTCATTAGCCCAGTCGGCCTTCATATCGTCAACAACGGCCTGCCATTCTTTTCCGCCCTGAGCATACTGTAACAGGGAAGCGCCAAAGTTATCTTTAAATGTCTGGCTCGGGAATGATGTGAAGTTCCAGGATACAGAATATAAATCCGTATTGCTCATGTATCTGTCAACCTCTTTTGCCAGCGGGTCGGTTGGCTTCTCATCTGCTGTGAACGTATCAAACGGAGCGATAAAGCCTAACTTGTTTGTCACATAATCTTTTCCTGTGTCAGAACTGAACAGCCATGTTAAGAAGTCAAGAGATGCCTGCTGATCTTCTTCCTTGGCCTGGCTGTTGATGGAGAAGAAGTTCTCGGTACCGATACATAAGCCCTGCTTCTCTTCACCTGCTACGCCTGTATAGATCGGAAGGAATTTAACGTCCTCTTCCTTCACGGTATTGCCTTCTACACCTGCAACCTGGCTCCAGCCCCAGTTGCCGTTCTGAACCATGGCAACCTTGCCCAGAGCGAACTCAGCCATGGAGTCCTCAACCGTCTTGGCACCTACCATCTTCGGATCTGTGCAGGAGTTGTTTAAATATAAGTCAAAAATGTTTTTGAAATTATCGGAATACTTGAAGTCGATCGCGTCTTTATCGCTTACGTTATCGTCCTTATATTCATAATAAATCGGAAGGTTTGCAAGATGGGTCTGCCATCTCCAGTCCTCACCGGGAGCAAAGGATGTGGAAGCGAATACGCCTTCGATTCCCAGATCAGCTTTTCTGGCCTGCATATCCTCGGCAACTGCTTTTAATGTATCAAAGTTCTTAATATCGTCCATGGATGCTGCCTTTGCGCCATCCAGGGCGAAATATTTCTGCATAATTGCATCATTGTAAATAATACCGTAGCCTTCTACTACGTACGGAATGCCATATACGCCGTCTCCGTCGGTTACTGCCATACTCTTGTCAACCAGATGGCTGTAGATATCCGTATCTTTTAAATCACGGCAGTACTTTGCCCATGACTTATATCCGATCGGTCCGTTAATCTGGAACAGTGTCGGCGGTTCTTTCTTTGCTACTTCAGATTTTAAGGTCTGCTCATACGTTCCGGCCGCTGCTGTCTGAACCTTCATCGGTACACCGGTCTCAGCCGTGTACTTCTCTGCCAGTTCTACCCATACATCCGCAACCTCAGGCTTAAAGTTTAAGTAGTAAATCTGTCCCTTTGCATCAGATGCCGCTGCAGACGTGTCCTCTGCCTTTGCCGCTTCGGTGGTCTCGCCAGCCGGAGCCGCTGTGGTCTCTGCCGGTTTTGTCTCCGCCGGTTTGGAAGAACATCCTGCCAGTGTACCTGCCGCCATCGCGGCTGCCAGTGAAAGTGCTGCCAGTTTTCTAAGTTTCATAATATATATCCTCCTTCCGTATCTGCGTTCTCTGCCGCAGGTACTTTCCTTAAAATGTTACTCTTGGAACTGTTACCGGTAACCTTCTCGGTAACGGTATCGGTAACGTTTCCATTAACCTTGGTTTCACTATAGCACAGTGTATGAAGAGATGCAATAGTTTTTTTAAATTCCTTTCTATTTTTGTCACTATACTACAATATTATCCTATAATTTTATGCATATGTCACATATTATATGACACAAAAATCTGAAGTCAAGTTTTGAATCCGTGCAATATATTGTTTCTTATCTTATTTCTGTCGCGGCCGGTGTAGCTTGTTACTACATAGGCAAATGGTTGGACAGAAAATAAATAATGGCAGCCTGCCTGGGTATTCCCGCCCAAAAGAGGAAAAAAGATCCCCCAAAGAGTCGCACCTCTTTGGGGGATCGATTTTTGTGAATCCATGCAATTGTTTCATATCATTTCTTAGTTTTAATAATAAACGATTATTCCCTTTCTGTCAAATAGTCATAAAATAAAAAAGCCGTCATTATTACTGTTCGCATCCTGTTCCCGCCCTGCTGCCCACTCCGGCGCTACACCATCTCAATATCATCATCGTGATACATATATTCAGCTGCCGCAAACAGCACCGCCGCCTCGTATGCATCAAGTTCCTTTTCACATTCCACCTCATGACCGGTCAGCGAAGCGATCCGGGTGATTCTTCCAATTCGTCCTTCACGATCTTCCAGAACAATCTCCCGTTTCCGGTTCTGGAGTACGATAACAGCTCCTGCCGTCAGTGGAACCACCGCCTTTACAGCCAGAGGCGCCCGAAACAGAACCGCCGCTCCGCCTCCTTTGCTGTTTCCGCTGATGTCTGTCCGTTCCTCATATTGGAATGGGACTGAAATTTCCTGTTCAGCCTGGGGTTCTGTTCTGTTTTCTATCACACAGCAGCCTCTTTCTTTTCTGACACGGTAGTGAACGCTGCCGTCTGTCCCACATATTTCACGGACCGGGCCGTTTTTTGGCCAGCCCTCTATTGTTCCGGCCAATTTCCCATCCTCTCCGTAGATTCTGGAATTTCCAACACATTCTTTAATCTTTATTTTCATCCTGCCATACCTCCTGCTGCTGTAATAACGGTCTGGCATACACCCGCCAGGACCATAACATAAATGGGATTGATATCAAACCGCCGAAGCACAAACAGTGCTGCCGCAAAGATCAGTACCGCATCCACCTTCAGTCCGGATATAAGGGCCGGAAGCGAAAATCCTGCTTCTCCCCAAAACGATGTAATAATGATACTCATGCCTGCCGTCGCAATCATTGCCACTACGGCCGGCCTTAACGTATTTAAAATTCCCTGAAGCATCGTAAGCTTTTTATATTTCGTATAAACGTATGCCAGAATCGACACCAGAATACAGGATGGCAGAATACAGCCTGCAGTGGCTACAACCGCTCCCGGAAGTCCGGCAATGCGCAGCCCTACAAAGGTTGCGGAATTGACGGCAATCGGCCCGGGCGTCATCTGTGAGATCGTAACCAGATCATTAAACTCTCCTGCTGTCAGCCAGTGATGCAGCGTCACCACCTGATTCTGGATCAGCGGCATTGCCGCATAGCCGCCCCCAAAGCTGAATGCACCGATCTGTAAAAAACTTAAAAACAACTGGATATAGCTCATTTTACCGCCTCCTTCTTCATCGATCTCCAGGTTCTGGCAGCTCCGAACACGATACAGCCGATTACCACGTATACCACATTGATATTCAGAAAGAATGTCAGAACAAAAGCCGCGGCCATAATCAGCATGGAAATCTTGTTTTTCTCAACCAGAATTCCATGTCCCATTTCCAATACCACAGCAATAATGACAGCTGCAACACCAGCCTGCATGCCTGTCAGCATGGAGTGAACCCAGATATTATCGCGGAATGCGATATAAAACATGGACACCAGCGACAGAATCACAAACGGCGGAAGAATCGTTCCCAGTATGGATACCAGCATGCCCGGTACCCCCGCCAGCTTATAGCCGACTACAATGGATCCGTTGACGGCGATTGCCCCCGGCGCGGACTGGGCAATGGCAATCAGATCCAGCATTTCCGTTTCATCGATCCAGTGATATTCATCGGCAAATTTCTTTTTCATCAGAGTCACGATCACGTAGCCGCCCCCAAAGGTAAAAGTTCCAAGCGATATCATGGAAAGAAACAGCTTCCACAAAATTCCTTTTTCTCGTTTCATATTGTACTTCCCTCCTCTTACCTACAGTATATTTCCACTTGATTAATAAGTAAAATAGTATTATTATATCAAATATATAACGTTTTCCTTATAAGGAGGGATTCACATGACGCTCCGCCATATGAAGATATTTGTTTCAGTCTACCAGAACAACGGAATTACCAGGGCTTCCGAAGAGCTCCATCTGGCTCAGCCATCCGTCAGCCTGGCCATTCGGGAACTGGAGGATTACTATGGAATCCGGCTGTTTGACCGGATCTCCCGAAGGCTCTACGTCACTGAGCAGGGAAAGATGTTTTACGATTACGCACTCCATATTGTTTCCCTGTTCGATGAGATGGAACTGGGAATCCGCAATTGGGAACACATGGGAACGCTTCGTATCGGTTCCAGCATCACCATAGGAAACTTTCTTCTGCCGGGTCTTATAAAAAAGTTTACGACCGCCCACCCGAATATGAACGTGAAGGCATCGGTTCATAATTCTTCTTATATTGAAGAATCCATTTTAAACAACCGGATCGACTTCGCCCTGATCGAAGGAATTCCGGAATCACCCCAAATTATCCGGGACCCCTTCATGAACGACCGCCTCTGCCTGATCTGCGGCACGTCCCATCCTCTCGCTTCGAGAAGTACGGTTTTGCTGTCTGAACTGGAGCAGCACAATTTTATTCTGAGAGAACCGGGAAGCGGAGGACGCGAGATACTGGAAAGCCTCTTAACCGGCTTTCAGATTCATTTAAACGCCGCCTGGGAAAGCGTCAGCACCCAGGCCATTGTAAAAGCGGTTGCGGAAGGTCTCGGAATCTCTATTCTCCCCTATCTCCTGGTGGCTGATGATATCAAAAACGGCATTGTTCTGGAAAAGGAGGTGGAGGGCATCTCACTTTCCCGCAAATTTTCTATCATTTACCATAAACATAAATACTTAACACCGTCTGCCAGGGAATTCATCCAGCTGTGTCACACTGACGAGATAATTCAAGAATTTGACCTGTAATGTTAAGAGAAAAGAAATAGTATACGCTGGATTTTCGTGTAAAATAAAGGTACGACAGACTAAGGAGGAGTATCATTATGAAAAAACACCTGATTCAGACAGCAGTGATCCTGGCCGCGGTTTCGGCCTTTGGCCTTACGGCCTGCGCACAGGGCAGCACTTCCGCCCCCATACCGGACACACTCAAAGTAGAAAATGTAAAAGATCATGTAATTACCGTACAGAGCAGTGAAGAGGTGAAGGTCGTCCCCGACACGGCCGAGCTGGTCTTCTCAGTAACCACACAGGCTGAAGACGCAAAAGCGTGTCAGGAGCAGAACAGCAGAGATCTGGCAAATGTAATCAGCTTTCTAAAGGATTCCGGCATTGCGGAGACATCGATTCAGACCTCCAACTATGGGCTTGATCCGGTTTACGACTGGAATTCGGGAAGAACCATCACCGGCTATGAGATGAATACGGAGATCACCGTATCCGATGTTCCGATTGACCAGGCAGGAGCACTGATATCTTCCAGTGTGGAAGCCGGAATCAACAGCATCAGCCAGGTCACCTACCTTTCCAGCAAGTATGACGAGTCCTACCAGCAGGCGCTTAAGAATGCCATCGCTTCCGCCAGGGTTAAGGCAGAAGCCATAGCGGAAGCAGGCGGCTGTTCGCTGGGCGCGGTCGTCCATGTGCAGGAGTATAGTGACAACCAAACTGCACGTTATTCCAGTTACCGGAACGCAGCCACAGAGGATAAGGCCTCAGGCGCGGCAGCCATGGCCGTCGAGCCGGGACAGTTAAGTGTAACGGCACAGGTAACGGTAGAGTTTGAAATTCAGTAAGGCATAAAACAGGCTTGCCCGCCTGGAAGACTTCATTCCGTCTGCCAGGCAGGCAAGCCTGTTATCTCATAATCTTTTTCATCAGCATCTCACTGAACAGAGAATTGACCCACGCAAACCAGGGCCTTGTATAAATTCTCTCATCGTCCTTATGAATACTCTCATGAATATATCCCGTACCCGCATCATTTTCCACCAGCATACGGACCAGCCTTTCAATTTCTGCATCATCATCCGATGTAAGAGCCTGAATGATAAGAGACATCGGCCATACGTGTCCCGGTTTTGTATGGGGACTTCCGATTCCGGTGAGCCTGGTTCCCTCATAGAAACAGGGATTATCGCTGCTGAGTACCAGCCTTCTGGTATTCTGGTATACAGGGTCGGAAGCGTCACAGTATCCAAAATACGGCATGGACAGCAGCCCCGGAATTCCTGCGTCATCCATCAAAAGCGTATTTCCCAGTCCATCTGCCTCGTAAACATAGACACGCCCATATTTCCCGTGGTCTGTAATTCCATACCGCTCGATTCCTTCCCGGATCTGCCGTCCGAGAATCGCGGCCCGGTCCGCCAGCCCACGATCCTGCCAAACAGTTTCCGCCATCTCACTCATCTGTTTCAACGCCACAGCTGCATACATATTGGAGGGAATCAGATATCCGTAGGTGCACGCATCATCGCTGGGACGGAAACCTGACCAGGTCATGCCGGTATAGGCAGCCGGACTTCCCAGTCCGGAACGGCTTAACGTCTCAGTCTCCTTATCCGTCTCCCGCTCGAACCGGTAAGGGGATTCTTCCTCATGGTTCTGTTCTGCCGCCCACTGTTCTGTCACCGTCTCGCAGGCGCTTTTCAGGGCATGGTCCAGATGTTCTGTGCGGCCGGTAGTCTTCCAGAGTTCAAACGCCAGCGAAATCGGAAAACACAGAGAATCCACTTCGTATTTCCTCTCCCAGGTCCAGTCCGTCTGGCCTGACCGGTCCGGAGCGTAGTGACGGCCGTTGGCAGCGGCGTTAAATGCATTGGCATAGGGATCTTTATTAATGTAACAGACCTGCTTCTGAAGAACCCTCCTGATCAGGTCATAGATTTCCTCATAGCGGGCCGCGGCCGGCAAGTAGTGATGCACCTGCGCCGCTGAATCTCTCAGCCACATGGCCTCAATATCACCGGTGATTACAAACAGACTGCCATCCTCCAGTTCCTTTACCGTCGTATCGATCGTATTCAAATAGCACTGTTCAAACATATCCGCCAGTTTTCCTTCAGGAAGACGTTTTTTCAGCTCGGCCGCCTCTGCCGCCAATATCGTCCGGTACCGTTCTACCATCTTAAATCCTCCAGCTTTACCTCCAGCGTTAAAGGAGTTTTTCCGGTCAATTTGACACTGCGGCTGTCCGGCTGGCTCCCACCGCAGGTGACAACCGCCGTGCTCCCGTCCAATATATACTCCCCTTCCTCATTCACCACCATAAATGCTTTGACGGGAAGGGTAAACGGAACCGTCACAGACTCCCCTGCCTTCATATGTATCCGTCTAAAATCTGCCAGGGATCCACCCGGTGCGGCCAGCTCCGAATCTGCAATCCGAACGTACACTTCAGCGATCTCATCGCATTCGGCTTTGGAACGGTTTGTTATTTTCACAGAGAACCTGACCTGCCCGTCAGGACCGGCTTCTGTCTGCTCCGCCTTAAAATTGCTGTATTCAAAATCGCCGTAGCTCAAACCATATCCGAATGGGTACAGCGCCTCACGTTCCATATAGCGGTACGTTCTGCCTTTCATGCTGTAGTCCGTGAATTCCGGCAGTTCCTCCGTGGTCCGATAAAAAGTGACCGGAAGTCTGCCTGAAGGAACTGCTTCACCGGTCAGAAGCCTCGCCGCCGCCAGACCTCCCATCTGTCCGGGATACCATATGTGAAGAATGGCGCTGCAATGCTCAGCCGCATAGTTTATGGCCATAGCACTTCCCGCAGCGAGAAGCAGAATCACCGGTGTTCCCGTCTCGCAAACTGCTTTTAAGAGTCTCATCTGGGACTCCGGAAGGTTCAAATCCGCCTTGTCTGCACCGGCATAGCTGTTGTTGGCATCGCCCTCCTCGCCTTCCAGTGTTCCGTTTAATCCCAGGCACAGGAACACAACATCACTCCGCACCGCCATGGAAACCGCCTCTTTCAGCCGGTCATCCGCTTCCGCCAGATTTTCCACGTTGTCACGGTAAAGATGGGAGCCTTCTGAACAGAATATTCTGGTTTCTTTCCCAAGCACCGCCCGTATTCCTTCCAGAATCGTGTATTTCTCTGTCGCCGTTCCATTGTAATTTCCCTTCAGGATCTCCTCGCTGTCACCGTTTGGTCCGATCACAGCCACCGTCTTAAGTGCAGTCTTATCGAGGGGAAGAATTCCGTCATTCTTTAAAAGTACCATGGATTCTTCCGCCGCTTTTAGGGCAAGACCGTGATGTTCGGCGCAGTCATTGATCTCATACGGAATCTCATCGAATTCCGTATGTTGATCGAACATTCCAAGCCTCATCCTTGTCATCATCAAATGGGTAACCGCTCTGTCGATATCTTCTGCGGACACCAGGCCCTGGTTATAGGCGCTCATCACATGGAGATACACGGCGCCGCAGTTTAAATCGCAGCCGCTCTTAAGAGCCAGGGCCGCGGATTCCTGAGGCGTATCCGTCAGGCCGTGATGCATATGGAAGTCCTTGATCGCACCGCAGTCTGATACATAGTAACCGTCAAACCCCCATTTTTCTCTCAGGATTTCTGTGATCAGATGATGACTTCCGCAGGCCGCCTCACCGTTCAGCCGGTTGTAGCCCCCCATCACGCCTTCGACTCCGGCCTCCTTCACACACCGCTCAAATGCCGGAAAATACGTCTCCGTCAGATCCTTTTTGCTTACCACGCTGTTAAAGGAATGACGTCCCTTTTCCGGCCCCGAATGTGCTGCAAAATGCTTCACACAGGCTGCCGCCTTCAGTCTCTTTCCATTGCCCTGCATCCCCTTAATGTAGGCGGTTCCCATACGCCCCGTCAGACACGGATCCTCTCCGTATGTCTCATGTCCCCGTCCCCATCTCGGATCGCGGAAAATGTTGATATTGGGAGACCAGAAGGTAATTCCCTTATAAAGCCCCCGGTCCCCGTTCCTCACGGCCTCGTGGTATTTTGCCCGTCCCTCGAGAGCAGTCACCTCACCGATTTTCTCCAGAAGCGCCTCATCAAACATTGCCGCCAATCCGATGGCCTGCGGAAATACCGTAGCCGCCCCGGCTCTGGCTACGCCATGCAGCGCCTCATTCCACCAGTTATAGCTGGGAATGCCCAGGCGCTCCACCGCCGGGGCATCATAACGGAGCTGGGAAACCTTTTCCTCCAGCGTCATCTGTGACACTAAGTCCCGCACTCTCTCTTCATCTGTCCTGCTCTCATCCAAATATACCGGTTCCATCTCGCTCTCCTTGTATCCCTGTGGCTTATTCTTCGATTTCGAAAATAGCCTCTGTCTCCACCGGAATATTACCCGGCAGCACGTTCATGCCTACCGCGGATCTGGTCGGCGCTCCCGCCTCCTCGCCGAATAAGTCCACCAGAAGCTGGGAACCGCCGTTTGCAACGTATGGCTGCTCATAGAAGTCATCATCGCTGGCCACATAGACCAGGATCTTCACGGCCTGTTTTACCTTGTTTAAATCACCGATCCGGTCCTGCAGCACAGCCAGCACGTTTAACATGGAATTCCTGGAGAAGACCTGCGCCTCTTCCTTTGTATATTCCTTACCAACCTTGCCTGCCACCGGGCTGTCGATAACAGGGCCGCAGCCGGAGATATACACGAGATTGCCCGCAAATACTCTGGAGGAGGAGTAAACTCCGCCTTTTGCAGGTGCCTTCGGAAGTTCCAGCCCTAATTCTTTTAACTTTGCATATACGTCATTCATCATTCATTCCCTCATTCTTCTACATTTTCTGTGATACTATAATTTTATAACACTGCCGCAGTTTCTTTTCAATAAAAGATCGTCGGAAACAGCAATCGTTCCGTCAACCATTATCATCCGAAATCCGCTGCACAGCTGTTTTGGATTTTCATAAACCGCGTAATCCCTGACCTTTTCAGGATCAAACACGTTAATATCTGCATGGTAACCCTCTTTTATCATACCTCTTCCCTCGAGAGACAGCCGCTTTGCAGGCAGAAGCGTCATCTTCTTCACGGCTTCCTCCATCGTCAGAACGCCCCGTTCCCTGACGTATTCCCTGATAATTTTCGGAAAGGAACCGTAAAGTCTGGGATGCGGGCAGTCGCTCACACCATACAGGGAATCGGAGATCACCATGGAATACGGAAGTCTGGCTACCGTATCCACATCCTCCTGGGACATGGAGAGAACGATAATTCCCACCTTTCCCTGTTCCTCTGCCAGTAAGTCGCTGCAGAAATCAGCCGGCTCTTCATATCCGGCCAGAGATGCAGCTTCCCGGAAATTCTTTCCTGTGAATTTCCGGTTCGCCTCTTTCGTCACGGAGCTCAGCAGAATGCGCTCCCAACCTATGGCAGTCACCATATTGTCCCAGCCTGTATGTTCCCGGTAAATTTCACGCCGCAGTTCTTCCTTCCCGCGTTCCGTTCCCAGCTTCTTAAGCGTCATCTCCACGCTGTCTTCCATCACGGCCGGAGGCAGCAGACTGATCAGTGTGGTGGAGCCGCCGCAGTAGGGATAAAAATCCACGGTCACATCCTGGCCTGCCGCTCTGGCGGCGTCGATCAGTTCAATCGCCTTATAAATCTCACTGCCCCAGTTTTTCACTCCGGTAGCCTTGAAATGGCTGATATTTAAAGGAACCCCGGCTGCCCCTGTGACCTCGATCACCTCTTTCACGGAGGAGACCAGATTATCCCCTTCTCCCCGGATGTGGCAGGCCAGAGGCCGTCCGAAGGGTGCTGCAGCGCTTATCAGTTCCTGTATCTCCGCCCTCGCAGAATAGCATTCCGGCTGGTACATGATACCCATGGAAAGCCCGGCCGCCCCGGCTTCAAGCCCCTCGCGGATATAAGCCTTTGCCTGCTCCATCTCCGGTCCGGTAAACAGCCCTTTCCCATATCCCTTAATGGCAGCCTTCAGCGTACCCGTTGCAATCAGGCTGCCCACATGAAGCGGAAGGTCCCGTTTTCCAAGTTCCTCCAGGTAATCACTGAACCGCTCCAAAGCCATCTCTTCGGGTGCAATGCCAAGGCACGGCTCGATAAAATCATAAATAGCCCGGCGGTACTGCTTCGGCGCCGGAATCGGCGCCAGGCCGCAGTTTCCTCCGATCACGGTCGTAAGCCCCTGCGCCATCTCCAGCCGCCCGAATTCCGGATTGTACAGGGCATCGATGTCACAGTGTCTGTGTGTATCGATAAATCCCGGCGTCACAACGAGTCCTTTTGCATCGATAACCTCCAGCCCGCCAGAATCTGCCGGTGGTGCTTCCGTCCCGGCCGTTTCCGTGTTCTCTGTCACCGCCTCAATGACGCCATCTCTTATCAGTATGTCCTTCCGGAACGGCTTATCACCGCTTCCGTCATAGACCAGTCCATTCTTTATCAGCGTTCTCATACCAGCATCCCTCTCGCTGCCACCACTTCCTGACGCAGCGTCTCTCCATCATAGAGATAGACTGAATTCTGCATATTAATGGCAGTACATACGTGAATCGGAATAAGCTCCACCTTGTCGCCGACCTTCAATCCGGTATCTCCCTTTTTGCTGGTAATGATCCCGTGTTCCTCATTCATTCGGCGGAGCTGAAGATCGTCATTCCCTGCAATCAGCGCGTATCCCGGGTAGCAGTACGGAGGCGTATCCAGCAGGATATCCATGGGAAACGTCTTCGTCCCTCCATCAATCACCGCGTACTCCCTGCATGGAGTGCTGACAACCGTGGCATAGATCCGCACGGCAATGTCCTCCGGTTCGGCCGCCCCCTCTTTGCAAAGCATGTGATCCTTGAATATATATGTCCCCGGGCGGATCTCATCCACCTTTCCCGTCTTTGCAACCTCCACACCCGTAGGGGTGGAACCTGCGCTGATCTCTGCGATGGGAACGCCGGCCTTCCTGATCTCATCCGCTATGGCCTCCATCATATCGCCTTCCTCGGCCCCCGCGATCACTTTATCCTCGGTGGGCTCATCGTGATAGACAAGACTCTTAAAGGTATATATGCCGGTCAGGTTTAAATTGGAAAGCTGATGGACTTCCTTCGCCAGTTCAGCGGCCTTCGTCCTCTGGACACCGGTTCTCTTTGCCCCGGTGTCCACCTCCAGACGAACCTCCAGAGTAATGCCCGCGGCCTTTGCAGCCTCATTTAACGGCACCGCGCATTCCATACTGTCCACCGCCAGAATCAGGCGTTTTAAACGCCTGGCCAGGGCGACGGCCCTTTTTATCCTGAAGCCGCCAACCATGGGATAGGCGATAAAAATATCATCCGCGCCCCCGTCTGCCATCACCTCCGCCTCTGACACCTTCGCACAGGTGATGCCTGCGGCTCCGTGAGCCAGCTGCATTCTGGCAAAGAGCGGCATCTTGTGTGTCTTGATATGCGGTCTCAGTCTGCATCCGGCCGCATCCGCCTCCGCCTGCATCCGTATCACATTTTCCTCTGCTTTAGCCATATCGATTACAACGCAGGGTGTCTCCAGCTGATCCAGTAATTCTTTCTGCATACGTGATTCCTCCCTTTAAAAGCTGTCCGCCACACTTCTGATGTGAAGCGCAGCCGCTGCTTCCTCTGCCGTTATCCGGTTCGGGAATTCCTTTTTATCCACAGCTATGTCCACGCCCTCTTCCGATGTGATATCGAAGAAATTGTCTTCAAATATAACATCATACTCATCCATGCTCAGTTCCGCATAACTTACATACGTATCTGCATCAACGTGAATACAGAATACATCTTCCCTCTCTGTCACAGAAATCCGGTATTCCGGCTTCTGGAATTCGAAGTATTTCGGTTTCACAAAAAGCGTCGTTCCCCGGCTTACCACACGGCCATCCTCGATCAGACGGTATTCTGCCACCGCTTTCTTTTTCATTCCTTCCTCTGTCAGGAACGGGGCAAAATCCATGGCCAGCACTTGTTTCACCTCAAAGGGCCCGGTCACAGCCTCTGTCTCCGTCTCATACAGTGTATGGAAATCACGGTCGAAGAGGCGGACCACCAATACGGCGTTTCTCTCCTCAAAGGATTCATTGTGAATATAGTAGCCGATATCGGTACTTAGTTCTTCCTTTTCACAGGCTGTTGCCATAAAACGGGCGTAGAACCGCCTTGCTCCGTAATGGAGTGCTTTCCAGCGTCCGTAATAATCAACGCTGGCCCAGGAAGCCACCGGCCAGCAGTCATTTAACTGCCAGTAGATGGAACCCATGCACCGTCCCCAGTTCCTTCTCCAGTGTTCCACGCCGTACTGAATCGCCTTCAGCTGAAGAATCTGGGAAATATAGGCGATGCTCTCCATATCCTTCGGATACTTATAGTAACCGGAGATATAGGAGAAAATCTTCGTGTTGGCAAGGCCATTCTTCTGATGTGATTCCATGACCTCGCTGAAGATATTCTGATCCTCCGGCAGGCTGAATGCATCCAGGGTCTTCTTTCCCGGGAATGACTGGAATCCGAACTCTGAACAGAACCGGAAATAGAAATCCCGGTACTCCGTAAACGGCTTGTTGGAATGCCATACCTCCCAGTAGTGGTTGTCACCCCGGTTAAAATCATTGGGATCGTCGAACGATCCGCCTGACGACGGCGAAGACAGCCAGTAATACGTCTGATCATCCACCTGTTTTACCAGGCGGGGCAGAAGCATCTCGAAAATCTTCGTATAGTCCGCTTTGTATTTCGGCCTGTGTCCCTCCAGACGTCCCCAGTCGCGCCAGCCCCATTCCATCTCATTGTTGCCGCACCATAAGGCGAGGCAGGCGTGATGGCGGATCCGTTTTACATTATCGGCCGTTTCAGCCAGAATATCAGCTTCAAATTCATCGTTTAAATCATAGACATTGCAGGCAAACATCAAGTCCTGCCAGACCAGAATACCGTACCGGTCACAGGCATCGTACACATAATCCTCCGGATAATAGCCGCCGCCCCAGATTCGGATACAGTTAAAATTAGCCCTGGCGCAGTCGCGGATGAGCCGTTCGCTCCGCGCTTCACTCAAATGGCCGAGGAGATTATCTTCCGGTATGTAGTTGGCGCCCATGGCAAATATCTTCTGGCCGTTGACCACAAAGGCAAACTGATTGCCCCATTCATCTGCGTCCGTGCAGACAGTGACAGTCCTCAATCCGATGGTTCTTTCCCATACATCGAGAACAGCGCCGGCTGCTTTAAGTTCTGCCCGCACCGTATACAGTGGCTGTTCGCCGTATCCATTCGGCCACCACAGCTGCGGGTCCTCGATAAGTGCTTCTATCGTTTCCGAAGTACAGGCCGTGCTGCCGGGATGAACGGTCTGACTGACAAAAATCCCGGTTCCATCCGGCGCCGTAATTTCGCATGCAAGCGTATAGGCTTCAGACGTTTCACTTCTGCCAGGCATTCTCACACTGCTCTCAAGCGACAGCTTCACCCCGGTATCTCCATGCTCCTGGCGGACCCTCACATCCTCCAGACGGGCGCCCGAATATCCGGACAGATAGACGCTGCGGAAAATTCCGGCATCCGGCAGCTGAGGACCCCAGTCCCAGCCAAACATGTAGTGGGCCTTTCTGAGTGCTCCATTTCCCTTCATGCAGCCTGTGGAAGCATAAAAGATGTCCCCTTCCCGGTCCGCCTTTTCAATAAAGGCGATAGGAGAATGAAAGATAACAGCCAGCCGGTTTACCGTCTTTAGCTTTCCCTTTACATCAATTCTCCAGGTGCGGTGCATATCCCTGACTGCAAGGAGCAGTTCATAGTTTAAATAAATGTCTGCAATGGTATCAAGCCCCTCGAACACGAGGCACTGCTCCGTCTCCCGGAAAAAGCTGTCCGGCACTTCAAATTCTCTCTCATATCGGTAATCTCTGCGGGAAAGCTCCCGTGTCTCATACTCATTCGTCCGCCAATAGGGATCCTCGATAAGGCCTCCGTCCGCCATATCGGTCAAAACGGTTCCCGGGACAGATCCCTTATGCCATTCCTTCGTTTCCGTATCGCACCAGTTCCAGGTGCCATTCAGCGTAATTCGATGTTCCATAGTCTGCTCCTCTTCAAAAAATGTATCAGCCCTTAATACCGGACGTTGCAATGCCCTCTACAAAGTTCCTCTGGAAGAACAGGAAGAAGATTACGACCGGAATTACGAATATGGTTGCCGCCGCCATCAGGTGCGTCCAGTCAACCGAATACTGGTTTAAGAAGCCCTGCAGACCTAAGGACAGCGTCAGTTTTTCCGTCTTGTTGATATAGATAAGCGGTGCTAAGTAATCGGACCAGGCATTGATAAACGCATAGATACCAACGGTCGTCAGGGCAGGTCTTGAGAGCGGAAGCGCAATGGCGATGTAGCGTTTGAATTCACCCGCACCGTCGATCTTTGCCGCCTCCATCAGGGAATTGGGAAGACCTGCAAAAAACTGTCTCATGATGATAATGTAGAACGGACTGCCAAAGAAGGTAGGCAGAATCAGCGGTACGTATGTATTGGTAAATCCCAGTCTGGACCAGATCTTATATAACGGAATCATGGTTACCGTATAAGGAATCATCATCGTCCCCATAATCAGGGCAGAGATGATGGGAGCGCCTTTCCACTTGATCTTGGCCAGGGAATAGGCTACCAGCGGGGTGGCTACCATCTGTCCTATTACGGAAAGAAGCGTGATGAAAATCGTGTTCATCATATATCTTACATACGGTATCTTTGCCATGGCTTCCGGGAAATTGTTCCAGATGACCTCCCTCGGAAACAGCTTTACCGGCAGCTGGAAGGCATCCGCGTTTGTCTTAAGAGCCGTTGTCACCATGATTAAAAACGGTGAAAAGAAGATAAAACTCAGCACAATAACAAGAATATACTTCGGAATCGGTTTTAAACGTTTTTTATAATATGCGTAATTGTTTTTCATACTTATTCACCCCCTACGCCATTCTCGGATACCTTCTTCGTGATTCTGGTCATGACCAGTGTCAGCACAAACACAATGACAAACAGAAGCCATGCCATAGCGGAAGCTCTGCCCATCTTCATATAAGAGAATGCGGTGTTAAACAGATACAGCGGATACATTAAGATGGAGTTGGCCGGTCCGCCGCTGGCGTTGCTGGCACCGCCGCCGGAGCTGGCGTTGATGATAACGTATACCTGAGTAAAATACTGGAACGAGTTGATGATATTCAAAATCCCCTGGTACACCAGAACCGGCGCCACACACGGCATCGTAATCCGGAAAAACTTGTCAAAAGCGTTCGCTCCGTCGATCTCGGCCGCCTCGTAATAGCTGTTCGGCACATCCTGGAGAGCCGCAAGGCAGATCAGCATCGTCGTACCGGTGCACCACGTTCCCATCAATACCAGCGCCCATTTTGTGTAGGCCGGGTTAACCAGCCACGAGGGGCCGTTGATTCCGATCATCTCCAGCACGCGGTTGATATAGCCGTATGTAGGATCGAACATCCAGATCCATACCATGGTAGCTGCAACCATCGGGATGATGGAAGGCATGAAGAAAATAGTTCTTGCCACGCCTCTGCCCTTAAACTTACTATTTAATAAGGAAGCAAGGAGCATTGCAATAAACAGGTTAATCGGAGTGGATACAAAGGCCATAAAGAGAGTATTTTTCAGACTCTTGAACACAAGCGGGTCCTTAAAAATATATTTGAAATTCTCAAGGCCGATCCATTCCGGCGGCTTCACCGGATTGAAGGATGTGAAGCTATAGTAAAACGAGGTGAGCAGCGGTATCAGACTGAAACATACGAATCCAATAATCCATGGAAGTGCGAACAGAAATCCATTGATATTGTCCCGCCGTTCTGATTTGCTCATTTTCTTGGCAGTCGGTTTTGACATTGGACTACTCCTTTCTGATGTGTGAGATCGGAAAACATTATGAAAAGGCCCCTTATAAAAGAATATCACATATGTGCTTCGGCATCATATGTGATATTCTTTTGCTTTGCACGGACAGCTCCGCGAGGTGTTTTTTGTGAGTGCAGCGAAGCGGAAGTCACAAAAAACCCGCGGTAACTCTGTTACTGAAGCATCTTCGCCTGGTCGGCAAGGCCCTTCATGGCCTCCTCCGGCGTCTGCATGCCATTGTAAGCATAGTCAAGATACTCTTCAATTAAGGAAGTATATTTTGCCAGATCTTCAATCTTGGCGTACTGAATACCGTTTTCTGTCTTAAGAGCCTCAATAAACATATCGAAATTCGGCTGTGCCAGAATATCCGGATCATCATATAATGCAAGCTGTGTCGGCAGATTTGCCATACCGATTAACAGTTCCTTTGTTGCCTCAGAATTAGTGAAGTACTTAACGAAATCCCATGCGCCTTCTTTTTCATTTGCTACGATCGGAATGCTTAAGGAGTTTGTCTCATAACGGCTGGTACCTGCGATCTCCGGATGTGCTTCCGTTCCCGGGATCAGCGCCACGCCATAGTTGACATCGGAGTTAAAGTTCTTCATCATGGCTGCCATCCAGGTTCCGTCAAAACGGAATAACTGCTTACCTGCAAAGAACATGTCATTTTCCGTATAGCGGTTGGTATTGGCCGTTGCGACGAATTCCTGTACCTTCTCGATTCCGTACTGGCTTCTGTAGTCGATGTTCATCTTAAGGCTGTCAAGGATAGCCGGATCATCCGGTGTCAGGGTTAATCCGTCATCTGACCACCACTTTCCGCCGAAGGCATAGATCAGTTCCTGTCTTGCGCTTGCCAGCGGGAATAACGGGTAGCCCAGTCTCGTGATGGTTCCCTTATCGTCAACCTCCGTAGCCTTTACCGCCATCTCGTACAGCTCTTCCATGGTCTTCGGAGGCTCTGTGTAGCCGATCTCCTCAAGAATGTCCTTATTATAGAACATCTGGATAATCATGGATGCCAGCGGCGCACCGTATACAGTGTCGTTCAGTGTGTTGGCTACGAGAGACTGATTGGAAAATACTCCTGTCAGATCGTAATTATCAGCTGCGGCCAGATCGGTAATGGACTCTACCAGTCCGTTGGTGGCGTACGCCAGGACATCCTGGTTGGAGACTTCAATAACGTCAGGCGCTTCATTACCGGAGATGGCAACGATGATCTTCTGCTTATCAGATACGCTCAAGCCCTCTACGAAATACTTGTCCTGGCTCTCATTGTAAGCCTTAATCGCATTTTCAAAGCAGGTTGCCTCATCACCTGTGTGGGAATACCAGAATACGACTTTCTTCCTGTCACCGCTCTCGGCCTTTGTGTCCCCTGCTGTCTCTCCGGCGGTTGTCTCTGCTGTCTCTCCGCCTGCAGCTGCAGTGGTGTCGGTTGTGGTACTCTTTCCTCCCCCGCACGCTGTCAGTGATGTAATCACCATAGCAGTCGCCAGCAGACAGGACATAAATCTCTTCTTCATATAATTCTCCTCCTTTTTTTGCATAAAATCAGTTATTAATATTCGTCATATTTTTCAAACTTTTTTTATGCTTTTAAAAATCTTTTTTTCTTTTGGTGATTTTAGAATATCATACTTTTTGTTAGTTTTCAAGTATTTTTTTTCTTTTTTTTGGACTTTTTTATCACTTTTTTTAATTAACAGCTTACTTTTTTTAATTCTTCACTTTTCTTTACATGTTTTTTAGTTTGCTTTTTCATACTTTATGTCTGATTTTTATATATTTCCGCAATTATTGCAAACAATTTGGCAACTGACGTGACCCAGACTTCTTTATAGGTAGACTGGTTGCCGCCGGGCCAGTACGGGACATCGGAATTGCCATCCGTCTCGATTCCCACAGGCAGCTGCCCCACACAGATGCCGGGGAAAGTGGAGAAAAGCTGCTGATATCCGGTACCCACACCGTACATAAGAGACCGCCCAAACGGATTTTTCCCGAACAGCCAGTCGGTCTGGGAGGCTGCGGCTTCCATAAGGAATGCGTCATTTAAATATCCGCCTGCAGCGGCAGCCCCTTTTGCCGCCGACAGCATCACCGCGGTGTTGCCTCGGAAGGAGAACCATACCGGAAACTGGCGGACTCCATAGCCTGATTTTCCCCCAGTGCCGGTTGGGACACACATTCCCGCCCTCACCTGAAGGGTGTGATTTTCTTTCTCTGTCTCATAATCTGTCTGCAGATGAAGGAGACGGAAAAGCTCCTGATCCTCCGCCGTCTCGGAATAGAGGCCGGCCGGCAGCATTTCATAGGGAGAGGCACAGGCCATTAAGTCTCTCACATACTCGCCGTACAGGCGGATCCCCTCTTCCCACAGCATTTTATCGGGATGGGAATCCAACAGCCGGCACAGCAGCACAAGGGCCGTGACCGGAACATGCTCCCTGGCCTGGTGATTATAGTGGACGATATCGCGATGGGTCTCATCCCTGTAGAAGAACCCGCGCAGCCCTGTCTCTGATGAGTCCTTCTCCTGGCAGTCCAGAAGTTTTCTTCCATACTCAGCTGCAGCCGTTTCATACACCTCTTTTCCCGTTACCTTCCAGATTCTGACCGCGGCTGTCACGATTTCTCCGTAAAAGAGTGCTGCAGATGAAGAGTATGTATGTTCCCATTGTACCGGCAGCTCCATTCCGTGAGTCCGGCAGCGTTCCAGGGCAAATTCAAAATCCTCCTCGGCTGCCTTCGCACACCGCCAGGCCAGCTCACCGTCATAATCCCGCAGACACTCGGCAGCCAGTGCAAAGACTCCCGCGCAGATAAAATTCTCAAGTGCATGGTTGTGAACCCGGACATTGGCTGCATCGTCATCATTGCCTATTTTTCCGTCGGTCCATCGGATCAGGCCGATACTGGAAGCCCGGTAACCGTCTCCAAATCTCGTCCGGAAGATAAATTCAAGCCCCCACAGGGCTTCTTCCATCAGTCTCTGGTACAGCAGCGTGTTCCCTCTCCGCTCTGCGGCAAGCTCCAGCAGGCTTTCTACCGTCTCTGCCGTCTGGACTGTCTGCTGGGACATATCTCCTGCATCATGCCAGCCGCCGCAGTATGGCAGCTTTACCCCATTATGTTCTGCGTAAACATCCATGTGGCAGAGTCCATGCTTGCCCGGAACCGGATAACCACACCGCTCGCAGAACAGAAAATTTATCCCTTTCCACGTCACCTCATCCAGAACACCGTCTCTGACCGGGAACCAGTCTCCGGTCACATTCCCCGCCCGGATTCTGTACTCGCCTTCCTGGGTCAGCTCTGAAAAGTCGGCAATCCGGAAGGCATCTTCCTTCCAGACTACATGTTCCAGGCTCTTTTTCAGACAAATTCTGCCACTCCGGTCTTCAATTATAAATGTTTCCGCCTCCTCAGCCAGCACCGCCCGTTTCACTGCTCCGGTCTCATAACCGCAGGTGGAATAGCAAACGGTGTTCCGCTCCGGAAGCCAGCCGCTCTCCTTTCCCGGATGTTCCACTGCCTCCAGCCAGATTTCCTTCACAAAGAAGGCGGCCGTCTCACCGCTTGCGGTGTCCCGTCCATTGATCCGGTAACGGAAGCCAAATCCGCTCACGCAGTCACGGGGCAGAGACGGAAATTCCCAGATACAGTCATTCCACTGGTGATTCTTTAAATTCATCATGTGAAATCCCTGCCGTCTGTACCGGTCCGGAACCTTACGCTCGCCGTCATTTTCCAGATACATGGAAAGGCTGACGGTTCTCGCTCCGTCACACTCCGGCCTGATCAGGGCCCTTACACGGTGAAACGAAGTCCAGTCCGTCTCTTTCACCGGAAATGCGGCGTGAATATGGCCGTAATAGGCACAGTCCCCGTCCTGAGGCATTCCTTCCGGCCAGCACCGGCACAGGAGAGGCGCCTCCATTGCCAGAACAGTTTCCACCTCCAGCCGGACGGTTTCCACCGTCCCCCGCTCCATAGATACAGGATCCCCGCAGCAGCCCTTTCCATCTCCGCTCCACACGGTCTTTCTCGCTGTCACCTTCTTTTCCTTTTCCCTCTGTTCCAGAGAAACTTCTTCATGGAGAGGCAGCGGTCTGTGAATATAACCGCTCTCTTCCAGTTCCTGCTGAAACTCTGTATTTATCTGCATATTCGTCCTTTCTGCATCACTCTGCATTTTCAAGAGTTGTCACTGTTCCCGGCCAGTCCGGCGTTTTTAAATGGTCTTGCGCATCAATGCACCTGCTGCCTCACGGTCCAGGAGTACCTCACAGTTCGGATGCAGCTGCAGAATGGAGGCCGGAACCGCCTCGGTCACCGGGCCTTCCAGCGCCTGCCTTATGATCTCTGCCTTCTTTTCTCCTTTGGCCGCCAGAATAATCCTCCTGCTTTGCATGATGGTCTTAATTCCCAGGGTCAGGCCACCCAGTTCATGATCATCGGGCACTGCCGTCTCTCTTCGCACTCTGGCTTCAAAGATCTCATCCATAGGCGACACCCAGGTATCACTGCCAAATGGAGTTCCCGGCTGATTGATTCCAATATGGCCGTTCCAGCCGATTCCCAGAATCTGCAGATCCGCGCCGCCGTGCTCTCTGATACCGTTCTCAAATTTTCTGCTCTCCAGTTCGAAATCGTCGCCCTCCGTAAGCGGCATCAAAAAGCGCTCATCTGGTACTCCCAGGTGGTCTAAAAGCTGGCTGCGAATCATGGCGTAGCAGCTGCCCTCGTAACTCCGCGGCAGATTCGTCAGTTCATCCACATTAAAGAAGACGGTTTCTGACACATCAAAGGGATGAAGCTTGTATAATTCGCTGACAATTCTGTGCATATTAGTCGTCGTCTGCCCGGTAGAAAGGCCGATAACGGAATTTTTCCTGGCCAGAATCTGTCCGATTATTCTCCAGGCACCTGTTTCGTCAAATTGTTTTTCTGTTTCTGCAATCGTTATCTTCATGATTTAATCTCCTTTGTCATAAAATCTGATGTTATAAATTCTATCTTTCTAAATGATATTTCTTCCCTCTCTCCCGCTTTTCAGGCGTCCTACAGCCGCAGCGCCGATTACGCCGGAAAATGCCGGGGCGAAGCCTGATACCCGGAACCCTTTTGATACATGGCGCATGGTCACTTTCTCCAAATATCCTTCCACGCGCTGAAAGAACCACGGATCCGACATCAGTCCGCCGCCGGCCACCACCATATCAGGGTCTGACATGCGCACCAGATTCATAATGGTGCAGCCCAGCACTGAGGCCGCCTCCTCTGCGATGGAAAGACAGAATTCACTGCCTTCTCTGGCCATGCGGAATACGGCCGCCGCCGGATATCTCCCGCTCTTTCCCAGCTCCAGGAGTTCAGCCGGAGCATCAGCCCGTCTCTCTTCGACCATCCTGTGAATCCCGATTCCGGAAGCCGTAAGCTCACAGCAGCCCTTTCGTCCACAGACACAGTTCCTGCTGCTCCTGTAATCCACAACCATATGGCCAATTTCCCCGGCATCACAGTGAGCCCCATGCAGCACCTTCCCATCGATTACAAATCCGGCAGCCAGCCCGGTTCCCGCATTGACATAAATGAAATCAGAGCAGTTCTTTCCTTCTCCCCACAAAAGCTCCGCTGCAGCCGCGCTCCTGACGTCGTTGTCGATCCCCGTCTCCACTCCAAGCCGCTCAGCGGCCATCTGCGCCAGAGGGAGCGGTATCCCTTCTTCATGATTCACCGAATGCCAGATCCCATTCTTAAAATCGCTGATCCCTACAATACCGATTCCTGCCCCTCGGATTCTTCCTTCCGGAGCCTCCTCCGCTACGTAGTTATCGAGACACTGAAGCAGATGAGCGGCAATCTCCTCCTGCCCCGTAAGCCCGGTCGGATACCTCCTGTACTTCAAAAGCACCCCATCCTCCCGGACCTCCCCAATCAGAAGCTTGGTTCCACCGTAATCAATTCCCAGATATGTATCCATTTCTTTTACTCCCTTTCTCCACACGCTTCGCATGAGTTTATGAAAACCTTTTCATATTTTTACGATACCATCCGTTCTTTTTCTTGTCAATTCGTGATATTTCATAAATTTCATTTGATATTTTTGTGAAAAGGGTTTCATTGCAATTTCATTTCGTCCGTGTTATACTGGGAAGACCCCCGGTTCTTCGTCCGTGGGATTCAAGCATATTTTGGAGGGGCTGATTATGAAATCCAATATAACAATTACCCAGATCGCCCAGGAAAGCGGTGTTTCTGTCGCCACCGTCTCCCGTTTTTTAAATGGAAAAGTACCGGTTTCCGCCGATAAAAAGGCCCGCATCGAAGCGGTGGTCAGAAAATATGACTTTACGCCGAACGCGCTCGCCCGGGGATTGATATCGAAGAGAACCATGACGCTGGGCGTCATTCTGCCGGATATCACCAATCCCTATTTCGCAACCATTTTTCAGGAAGTCCAGAGGTGTGCCGCCGAGGAGGGATACTCTGTTTATCTGTGCAACACCCGTTTTCATCATGGGGATTCACCGATCGACGAGACCGGATATTTCCGCATGATGATGGACAAAAAAGTAGATGGAATACTGATTATCGGCGGCCAGCTGGACATGGTCGAGCCCAATCCCGCCTATAAGGAGGCGCTGAATAAGCTGGCCGCCTCCATTCCGGTCGTAGCGGCAGGCAGGGCAATCCCCGGCGTCGACTGTATCTTTCTTGATTCAGAAAATGGAAGCGGAGTCGTCACCGCCTACAATTACCTCGCCTCACTGGGCCACAAGCATATCGCCTTTGCCGGCGGCCAGCCCGGCGTCACCATCACGGAGACCCGTCTGGAAGCATATAAAAAAGCGGCTGCCTCCTCCGGCAGTGCGGTACAGGAAGACTTAATATCTCTATCTGATTACTATCTGCCGGACGGATACCAGGCTGCAGAAGCACTTCTAACGAGGGAGACGCCCTTCACCGCCGTGATCGCCATGAATGACAATGTGGCGCTTGGCGCTATCCGTGCATTTGCCGATCACGGCCTCTCCGTCCCCCGCGACGTGGCCCTCATCAGCTGCGACCGCTTTTACTTTGCCGACTACACGATGCCCCGTCTCACCAGCATCCATCACCACAGCCGGCGCTGGGGACAGATGGTTGTCCGCACCCTGATCCAGTCCATACAGGGCTCCACAGAAAACGCCAGAATAACCTTCCCCCCCGAACTCATTATCGGCGAAAGCTGCGGCACACACTTACATCATTAGTTTCCAACTTGTCTACACCACCAGCTATCCCCTTTAACATAATATCCATACGCATTTTTATCCAGCGAAGCCAGTACACAGCCGAAATCCCGGAGAGCACCGGCGCCGTCATGTATATTCCAGTGTGCCGGCATCTGAAGCGGATAGTCCCCCTCACCTACGTTCGGCGGAGGGTTACGAGTCATAAGAAAGTCCGAGACTGGCGAACGCGCCTGTTTTCGGCGTGTACGCCAGTCTCGGACTTTCTTATGGCGAGTAGGAAGCAAGACGGACACGGAATATACATGACGGCGCCGGTGCTCTCCGGGATTTCGGCGTAATTCTCATACTTTTTTTCTGATTTCTCTATTGTTTAAAAACTTTTAATATGATATACTGAGTCTACAAACAGTATTCGCAACTATATTCTTATTTTTTTTCATATTTGAGAGGTGATTACCATGAAAACCCTTGATGAAATTATGCCTATACTTCAGCAGCTTCTCACATTAGTAGAGCAGCACTTCGGTAACAAATGCGAAATCGTACTTCATGATCTGACAAAGGATTACAACCATACCATTGTCGATATCCGAAACGGAGACATTACCCACCGTTCCATCGGGGGCTGCGGAAGCAACTTAGGGCTGGAAGTCCTGCGCGGAACCGTGCTGGATGGGGATCGTTTTAACTATGTTACCACTACACAGGACGGAAAGATTCTCCGTTCCTCATCGATCTATCTAAAAAATGATCAGGGCGAGGTCATCGGATCGATCTGCGTGAACCTGGATATCACAGAGACACTTCAGTTTGAAGGGTATTTACGCCAGTTTAACCAGTTTGACAGCTTCACTTCCAACGACGAGGAGATTTTCGCTCCCGACGTGAATAATCTTCTCAGCCATCTGATTCAGATGGGACAGGAACAGATCGGAAAGCCTGCGCTGGAGATGAACAAGAACGAGAAGATTGAGTTTATCCGTTTCCTTGACCAGAAAGGAGCATTCCTCATCACGAAGTCCGGGGAACAGATCTGTGAACTTCTGGGAATCAGCAAATTTACCTTTTATAATTACCTTGAAAGCAGCCGCAGCCAGTCGGATTCGTCTGACAGCGACCAGACCTGAGAGGACAGGCGGGAGACAGGATTATGAAGGAGCGACCATCTGCTTCACTGACTGAAGGGCCCATAACCCGATCGATTCTGCTGTTCACAGGCCCCCTCATCATTGGGAACCTGTTTCAGCAGCTTTACAACACTACAGATTCCTTTATCGTAGGCAATTTCGTAGGCAGCGGTGCGCTGGCCGCTATTGGCGCCAGCGCCCAGATTATTAATTTGTTCATCGGCTTCATCATCGGCCTGACTACCGGTGCCGGAATCATCATCGCACAGTATTACGGCGCCGGAGATGGTACCCGGCTTCATTCAGCCGTCCATACTTCTTTCTGCTTCTGTATCCTGGGAGGAATTCTGGTTTCTATCGCTGGCTGTCTTCTTTCTCCCCTTATTTTAACCGCTATGAACACCCCCTCTTCCGTCATCCCGGACGCAGCACTCTATCTGCGCGTCTATTTTCTTGGAGCACTCTTTAATATCCTTTACAACATGGGGGCCGGCACTCTGCAGGCGGCGGGAGATACGAAGCATCCGCTTTACTGCCTCTGCCTTTCCTCTGTCATTAACGTGGTGCTGGATATTGTCTTTGTCACAGTCTTTCATATGGCCGTGCTGGGAGTCGCGCTGGCCACCTTAATCGCACAGCTGGTCTCGGCCGCCTGTGTGTTATGGAAGCTGACTCATACCGATGACATTTACCGCCTGATTCCATCACAGATTCATTCCGATAAGGCCATGCTGATTAAGATATTAAAATTCGGCATTCCCACAGGCCTTCAGACTGCCGTCACCTCCCTGTCCAACGTCATTGTGCAGAGCTATTTAAACGGTTTTGGTTCTCTGGCCATGGCCGGCAGCAACATTTACGGGAAAGTGGACAGCTTTGCCCTTCTCCCTGCCAACTGCCTCTCTCTGACCACGACCACCTACATCGCCCAGAACATGGGAGCAAGAAAGTTTGACCGTGTAAAGCAAGGATTTAAACAGTTTTTGTGGCTCGGCAACCTCTACGCAGCCGCCATTGGAATCCTGCTCTTCTTCTTCAGCGCAGGGCCGCTCCGGCTCTTCACCGCCGACCCTGAGGTCGTCCATTATGGAGCCATGATGGGTCAGGTGCTGGGACCAGGCTACATTCTGCTGATCACATGTCAGATTCTGATTGGAACCGCCAGGGGCGCAGGGGACACCTTCAGTACCATGCTTTTGTCAATCCTGAATTTATGCGGCCTCAGAATCCTCTGGCTGACGATCATGATTCCCTTCTTCCCGTCCATCTACACTCTGTATCTCGGCTATCCCGTCACCTGGGGAACCGCTGCGGTCTGCATGGGAATCTATTATTGTAAAAAAATCAAACCGCGCCTTCAGCGTGTCCGTTAGGCTCACTGTCCGCGGAAATCATTCGCCCTTGAAAAGCCATTCAATACTTTGAGCTGATGATGAACTGAAAAAGAGGGCTTGAAAAATCCAAACCCTCCGTGTCTAATTTACTTAGAAGTAATCAAAAGACTTTCGTGCGTCTGATGATTGCGCTTCGGATTGCTACAGTAATTTATAGTTACCAGCTATCCTCTGACTTCTGTTCGACTATACATAAATATTTTATCATGGGAGATAAGCAAATACATCGATAATTATGGCACCTTTTTAAACTGGAAAAAACATATTGCAACGGTTCAGGCAGCAATGTCACAACATATTTTCTTAATTATCGATAAAGACTAATCTCTACCTCAAACATCCGATTCCACGGCATCCTCAGTTCAAACCGGTATGGTTCCTTCGGAAAATACTTCGCCTGGAACTCTTCCAGCCTCTTCTTCACAATCTCCCGGACCACAGGCTCCTTATCCCTTAAGTCAAGACGGTTCAGCTCCGGATCGATATCCGTCAGATGATCGGTAACGTCTCTGCGTACCTCCGCCATATACCCCCAGTCCTCCAGATACCGGAAGAACAGGAATTCTTCAGAAGCCTCACGCGCTTCTCCAGTTAAGCGTCCCAGCCTCTCCGCCGCGTTCCACGCGCAAAGATGGGACAGTACCGTTCCAAGGGTATTGGATGAGGTATTCCAGCCGCCGTAGGCGGCCAGCTCTTTCAGCATATCCTGTTCGTATAAAAACTGCATCAGCGCCCGGTCAGCCCCATTGGGAATGGCGCAGTCGGCAACGCCTGCCGCCAGCCCTCTCGTCCGGTATTTCCTGATTCTTGCCAGAAAAGCAGACAGATTCCTCTCACTCTCCAGGATAATATCGTCAGTAAGGATTTCTTTTTCCAGCTTTAAACTGAATGGTGTCGGCGGGTTGACCGCCAGCACAAAGTCTGCTTCGGCCGAGGTCTCCGCCTCGCTGCAGCCTGCCGCCAGCAAATGGGACAGAACCGTCTCGCCGATGCTTCGGTCCTCATAGGAAGGAATCTGTGTCTTTCCCCGCAGGGAAGAGTAATCCACATAAACGGCAGGTGTCAGTCCGCTCTGCCCGTTAATCGCCCTGGCAAGCAGTGTACAGCCGATCTCGTCCGCTCCCGGATACATGGCTATGCGGGAAAGCAGGTTTTTCTTCGCCATAACAGAGCTGAGTTTTTTCCGCTCAGAGGGAGCATAACCGTACTCCCGGCAGTCATCCAGAGGAATTATCATATAGTCGATGACGCCCTCCTCCACCAGTTCGATGGTTCGAATATGGTTATGATAATTTACGCGGCGGCGTTCCAAAAAATCATTTAGATACTCCTCCGGTACTTCCCGGCAGATCGTCTCCAGTTCTTCCAGTTCCTCGGGTGTGGCCGCATTTACCGACTCCTTATCCCGGATTACTCCGTAACGGAAAATACGGTATCCGTAATCCTCATAATAATCCGGTTCTTCCCCGCTGCCATCTCTGGCCGGAGCCCTGGTAATCAGCTGAAAACCATATATCTGAATATCCGGCTCCAGCCCCCTGATCTCCTTTAAGCGTTCCAGCCGTTCCTCACAGACCGCCTCCGGCAGATGATGAAGTCTCGATGGTACAATGCCTCCGTATAACAGCATATCCATGGATACCACGAGATGGGAGGCCCCCTTTACCTGTCCTTTTGTCCATTCCCATACAGCTTCCACATCGGCCTCTTTTTTAAAATCTCCCAGAATTTCCTTCGGAGGTATCCTTAAGTCCAGTCCGCTCATCCGCCCGATATAATCAGGATACAGATAGTTGCAGGGCCGTTCATCCAAAGGAACAAATACAATCTTTGACATATTGCTTCCCCTTTTCATACTTTTTTTAATATTTTTCTTTATCGTACACGTTTCTTTCCTATCTGTCAATATAGTCAATATGCCGTATTTACTCACCTTATATTATGGAACTTTCCTAATATTTTTGATTTTTTTACTTTTATATTGTGTTGCTTCCCAAATTGTGCTAACATGGATGGTATCTAAATTTTAATCTGTTTTTATGCTTTTTTCATACTTTTAGGAATATTTTTCTTTTGGTGCTGCATAACAGCAGCTGTCAGGCCGCCGTGCCATTGCGTGGCTGCAGATGCTCAGAATGTGTTTGAAACAGAAAGGAGATTTGTCTCATGACCGTCTATTGCAAGGGCCAGCCGGGAGAACTTCCGGAGATTCTGGACTTCATCAATATGGTATTCAGCATGCACCGGGTCCCTCATAACTTCCGGACCCTCTTACCCAAACTTTACGGAACGGACCGCCAGACCGAATGGTGCCACTATCTGGCTAAAGAAGACGGCCAGATACGCGCTGTCGTCTGCGTCCTTCCCATTACCCTGGAGCACAGCGGCCATACCATTACCTGTGCCACCGTGGGCAGCGTCTCGGTTCATCCTTACAGCCGGGGGAAAGGCTATATGAAGCAGCTGATGGCCATGGCCGCTGACGATATGGAACGCCAGGGGATTACCTTAGGCATTCTGGATGGAAGGCGTCACCGCTATCAGTATTACGGCTATGAACCCGGCGGTCATTATCTGGAATACCGATTCATCTCTGATAATTTCCGTCACTGCGCGTCCCGCTATCCTGATATTCCGATCACGCTGCAGCCGGTAACCGCCGGGGATACCGCTCTGATTGAGAAGCTGAGCCGCATGTATGCTTTGCTGCCGGTACATACCGTCAGGTCGGAGCAAGATTTCTTCCCGGTCTGCACCAGCTGGGGCAGCGGGCTGTACGCAGTAGAATGCGAAGGCACCGCAGCCGGTTACCTCTGCGGTACTAAGGACCATATTTACGAACTGGTTCTGACGGATGAAGCAATGCTGTTCTCCGCCCTGAAGGCATGGAGCACACTCCACGGCTGTGACGCCTTTACGCTTGCAGTCCCTTCCTATGACACAGAACGAATCCGCGGTATATCCGGTTTCTATGAACGTTTTTCGGTACGGGAAGAAGATAATTACCGAATATTCAACTACAGTGACGCAATCCGGTTCTTCCTTTCCATCAAATCGGAGTCAGAACCTTTAACCGACGGCCGCCTCGTTCTGCAAATCGGCGGCAGATCCGCACTGGCTGTCACAGTATCCCACGGCGAAATTACGGTATCGCCGTGCGGGGATACACCGGATCTCTGCATGAGCGATGTAGAAGCGGTAGATCTTCTGTTCTCTCCGGCTTCCTTTTATGGCAGAGAACCGTCTTCCCCGCTTTATTCCGTCAACTGGTTCCCGCTGCCGCTGTCAGTCTCACATCTTGATAAATGTTAGGAGGTATATAAGATGTACCGAATTTTCCCTGCACCAAAACAATGCACGTTTCAGCAGAATACCATTTCCGGCATCAGATATGGCGCCGTGACCACCGCACCTGAGATCGAAGCCTCCTGCCGGGACGCCGGTTTCGACCCCGCCGCCCTTCTCGCAGAAGCTTTTCCCGGCGGCTACTCGCCGGACGGGATCACATTGGCTGCGGAATACGTTACCTGTTCTCCGGAAAGCTTTCATATATGCATCAGTTCCGATGGAATACGGATCACCTGCCAGGATGGCGCCGGTTACTTCTATGCACTGGGCGTACTGGTCCAGCTGGCTGCGCAGGCAGACGGTGTTCTTCCCTGTGCAGAGATTGCGGATGAACCGTCCCTTTCCGTCCGAGGGATCATGCTCGATATCGGCCGTGACAAAATCCCTTCCATGGAGACGCTTAAAGGACTGATTGACTTATTTGCTTCCATGAGAATCAACCATCTTCAGTTGTATATGGAAGGATTCAGTTTTGATTACGAGGATTTTCACTATCTTTTTACCAACGAGACACCGGTGACGCCGGAGGAATTCCGGGAACTTTCCCAGTATGCCAGAGCTCATTTTATCGATCTCGTACCCAACCAAAACGTCCTGGGCCACATGGAAAAATGGTTGGAAAAACCGCAGTTTCGCAGTCTTGCAGAATGTGAGGACGGGTATATCTTTGAAAATCTCTTCTGGCGGCCGCCGATGACCCTGGATGTCCGCGACAGCCGAAGCTTCGAACTGGCGGAAACGCTTTTAGGCACGCTGATGGATGCCTCCTCCTCCGGCTGTATCAATGTCAACATGGATGAACCGTTTGAGCTGGGGATGGGAAAGAATAAGCAGGCCGCCGAAAAGGAAGGCCGCCTGAACCTGTACTTTGAATATGTGGAAAAGCTGCACGCTTACTGCGCCTCCCGCGGAAAAAGAATGCTCATGTGGGGCGATGAGATCCTGCACCACCCGGACTGCGTATCCCGTTTTCCAAAGGATGCCATCCTGCTGGACTGGATCTACGAGGGCGATGCTCATTTTGAAGACCATGCCAGACTGATGCAGAAGACCGGTTTAAATTACTGTCTCTGCCCCGGAACCAGTTCCTGGGGATCCCTGACCGGGCGCTCTGACAATATGGCAAAAAACATCCGGGACGCCGCTTCCTGTGCCATCCGATATGGCGGTCTCGGAATTATCACCACCGATTGGGGCGATTTAGGCCACTGGCAGTACTTAAGCGCCAGCTACCCCGGATTCGCCTATACGGCCGCCTGTTCCTGGAGCGGACCCGAAAGCGATTCTGATTTAACGGCCTGGTTCTGCAACCGTTTCATCTATGAAAGCCCCGCAGAAAACGCCTTCCAGACTGCCTGGGACCTTGGCAACTACTACCACTTAGAGCATGCGCCGCTGTACAACACCACGCTGGCATTCGCAGTCATGTCCAGCAAATACACTTATGAATCCATTGAGGAATTCGATGCGAAGATGGAGCGGCTCCTGACTCTTTCCGCCAACATTGCAAAAACGAACTCCATTCCTCCCCGGGAACCTGCGATCTGTATCGACTTTGCCGCCATGAAGGAATATCTGGACCAGGTGGAAAAGGAGGTCTCGGAAGCAGCCCTGGCCTGTGCCGACGGCGAGCTGATCCGCCGGGAGATGGAAAACGGTCTCCGTATGGTACGCCATGGGATTCATCTGTATTACACCATGACCGTGCTCAGAGATGACCCCGGGGCCTTCTCCCGTGAAATGGCGGTTCTGTTCGATGATCTGGACGATATTCTGAAGGTTCACTATACTCTCTGGTCCGCCAGAAACCGCAGCGGCGGTTTCCAGAGAAGCACTGCCCACATGAATCATCTGCTGTTTTTCTACAGAAAAATGCAGAAAGCAAACGAGCAGGCCGCCACATAGGCAAATGCGTTTACGCTTAAAGCCTCTTGTCCACTAAAAAACCAGTTTTGGAATTCACCATTCCAAAACTGGTTTTTTAAGCTGCCATTTCATCATTCCGTATCGATACCAAGAAGTCTGCAGAGCTGCCGGTAAAGATGTTCTACATCCAGCGGTTTCCCCTCAAAGCCATTCATTCCGGCTTCCATAGCCGCATCCACATCCTCTTTGAACACATTTGCAGTCATCGCCACTATCGGGATAACGGCGGCATCCGGTCGGTCCATGGCCCGTATCGCCCGGGCAGCTTCCAGCCCGTTCATCTCCGGCATCTGGATATCCATAAGGATCGCCTGAAACTCTCCCGGCGCACTGGCCGCAAATCGTTCTGCCGCCAGTCTGCCGTTTTCACTCCGGCTCACCTGCGCTCCCTTTAACTCCAGAAGCTGTATGGCGATCTCTGCATTTAAATCGTTGTCTTCGGCCAGCAGGATTCTGACTCCTTCTAACAGATTGTCATCTGTCACCATCGGGTTCCCGTCCTCACATTCCTCGGAAAGGCTGTCCAAAGGCAGCGTAAGTGTAAAATAGAACTCACTGCCGTGCCCCGGTTCACTCTTCACACGCAGTTCGCCGCCCATCAGCTGTACAATGCTGCGGCTGATGGGCAGCCCAAGACCGGTCCCCTGGCTCCTGGAGTAGTTTGTCCCCATCTGTTCAAAGGTATCGAAGATACGCTTCTGATCCTCAGGAGCAATCCCCACTCCGGTATCTGTCACACGAAAATCGAAGTCCGCGCTCCCATTGACGCCCGTTTTTTCGGTCACACGCAGAGTCACGGTACCGCCTTCCGGGGTGAATTTAAATGCATTGGACAGCAGATTCATCAAAACCTGTCTCAGGCGTATGGAATCACCGGTTACTCTGCTGTGATCAACGTCTGCCTCCATCTCACAGATCAGCCCGCGTTTCCCTGCCTCCGTCTCCATCATCGTTCGAAGCTCTCCCAACAGCTCCTCCAGCGAAAACGGTTCGCTGGCCGTTTCCAGCATCCCGCTGTCCAGGCGGCTCATATCCAGAATATCGTTGATCAGATCCAGCAGATAATGGGAAGAGGCACGAAGTTTGACAAGCATTTCACGGACATTTTCCGGTACCCCTTCAGTCATACCGGCCAGCTCCGCCAGACCTACCACGGCATTCATAGGCGTCCTGAGCTCATGACTCATGCGGGAAAGAAACGCTCCCTTTGCCCGGTTCTCCGCTTCAGCCTTCTCTAAGCTGCTCTGCATAACCGCCGATTTTACACGCATACGGTTAAACCACAGGACTGAAGTAACCAGGATCAGAAGGAGGGTTGTTAAAACTCCAATAAACATAAAAGGATTTGCATAAATAAGTTCGGTAAGGGAGAGCTGTCCCGATCCCACGGAGATCAGATTCTGGTCCATCAGTTCATTTCTTCTGTCACTCGATATACTGTTGACTGCCTTATTGATAATCGTAAGCAGCTCCGGATCAGCCGGCTTCGCCAGTGCAAAGCTGACATCCATACGATCATTGACAAGAGTTACAGGGACTACATTGGTAAAATGATTTTTTTGAATTTCGTATTCCATGTAGGAAGCCAAACCATAAACAAAGTCAATCTCACCGCGATTCACCGCCTCTAAAGCGTCACTGGCGTTATGAAAGAACTCCACCCTGTCCGCCCGGATTGTTCCCGGCAGTCCTCTCCCCTCGATCACCGCCCCCACAAGTCCATCCCCCGGAAAGCTGGACGCCTTGCTGCGCACGACAATACTGTTCATACTGGCATATGGCGCCGTAAGCACCATTCCCTTCTGCATGGAATCAGACACATCTCCCAGATAAAAGCCCAGAAGATCCGCCGCGCCCTGCCGTACCAGCTCCATGGCATTCATATAGGAATCCGCAGAAATAAACCGAAACTCCAGTCCGGTAAATTCGGCCATCTCCTTTAGAATATCGTGCACCAACCCATCATGTATATCGTTGGGGTTTTCACAGGCCAGAGGATGAAAATTACGCGGCATCGCCACAGTCACACTGCCCTTCTGCCGGATATACTCCTGCTCCTCCTCATTCAGCCGGATACGTACATTGGAGGCGTTTAAAAAATTAGCATTGTACCGCTCTGCCGCAAAATTGGGATTAGAATCTGCGATTCTGGCCATCGCCATATTCAGGCCATCCAAAACCTCCTGATTTCCCACATTGGTAACAATGTAATACGGCTGCGAATCATAAGAAACCACCACCCGGATTCCCGGACTCTGTTCACTGCTGTTTCCCAGCAGAAGATCGACCTCCCCCCGTTCCAGGCAGGGATAGAGATTCCCATTCGTCAGATCCTCATATGCATAATATTTCAGTGTACAGTCCAGAGCATTCATGGACAAAAATTCTTTTAACCGGCGGATGTTCTCCGTTGCCCGTTCATAAACCCCTATGGTCTTACCATTTAAGGACTTCAGATTGTAGCTCTGTATGGAGTCGTCGTCTTCACGCGCTAAAATAACCGCCTTACTGTTTCCGATGCTGTAGTCCGGATAACCATAATACGCTTCCAGGCCAGGCATATAATAGTTGCCGCCCATCAGCTCATATTCTCCATCCGCAAACTCCTCGAGCATGGTTTCCGCTGTAGTATCAATGTATTCATACTCCCAGCCGGTGTATTTCGCTATCTCATTCAGGTAATCCACCACAAGCCCATGGCGTGTTCCATCCGGGTCCTTTTCTGTAATCCCTTCAATTTCGCAAAAAGCTACGCGAAGCACACGCGGCTGGCTTTCCGCAGCCACAGGTGTGACAGATATGGCTGATATCATAATGATTATCAGGCTGAAAACAGCCCATATCCCGAACCTATTCATAAACCGTGTTCGCTTCATCTTCCGTACTCCTTTGCCTGCATTTTTATCCGGACCGAGTCCGTGTTTCTTCCTGCTGCTGCAAAACCATTCCGGAGCAGCTGCAAAAAGAGGCACCGTCCGCCGGTCCTTTACCGTCTGAACAGCGCCCCTCAGCAGCTTGATCCGGCAGCGGCCGGACTGCTTTAAACGTCCTGTTTCTCCGTATTCCCGTCTCTGATATGCACGTCAAGCTGATTGTACGGAATCTCGATTCCAGCTTCATCAAATGCAAGCTTAATCTGTTCCATCATATTCCACCTTGTAGACCAGTAGTCCTCCGTGGCGACCCAGCCACGACCGCCAATCGTAACGGAGCTTGCCCCTAATTCATCGACAAATACATCGATGGATTCCTCTTTCAGGACAGCGGGATGGGTGACATATATCTCTTCCATAATCTGTTTTGCCCGTTTTAAATCCGAGCCGTATCCAATGCCGATTTTAATATCGATACGCCGCTTATCCATGGCCGTCACATTAGTCAGAGGAGAATTGGACAGTGTCCCGTTAGGGATTACAACCTGTTTGTTGTCCACGGTATTCAGGACCGTATAGACAAGACCGATGGTGTACACCGTCCCCTCTCCGTCTTTGGAGACAATATAGTCTCCCACCCGAAACGGTTTCATCATAAGAATCAGTACTCCGCCGGCAAAATTCGCCAGGCTGCCCTGAACAGCAAGACCCACGGCAATACTGGCCGATCCCAGAAGTGCTACAATGGAGGCTGAATTGACACCGATCTGCCCGGCAATGATAAAGCCCAGAAGGCAGTACATGGTGGCATTCAGTACAGAAAGCAGAAACTTTCTTAAACTGATCTCCATGTCCATCCTTGTAAAAGAACGGTTCAGCATACGATAAATCATCTTAATAATTCTGGAACCAACAGCAAATATTGCAATTGCGATCAGCAGTTTGATACCAAATGCAATCAGTCCCGGGACCCAGCCCTTCATAGTCTCCAGCATTACATTGGGCTTCAGTTGTTCTAAGTTCTGCTGAACTTCCTGCTGCAGGGCCGCCAGAGTTTCATCCGGCAGGCCCGCGGTGGAATCGCCTGTGATCATATTTTTATATCTCTCCAATCAAATCAGTTCATTCAAAAATTATCCGGTCAGCTCAGTTCCCGCATCTAAGATCTCTCATCCTTTGGTCCCCTGTCAGCTTTTTTCTGAGGCTCCGTTTTCTTGTCCTCGATCTTTTTTGCCTCCGGTTTCTTGTCAGCTATTTTCTGAGTTTCGGGCTTCTTGTCCTCGATCTTTTTAGCCTCTGGTTTCTTGTCGGCTATTTTCTGAGTTTCGGGCTTCTTGTCCTCGATCTTTTTTGCTTCCGGTTTCTTGTCGGCTATTTTCTGAGTTTCGGGCTTCTTGTCCTCGATCTTTTTAGCCTCTGGTTTCTTGTCGGCTATTTTCTGAGTTTCCGGTTTCTTGTCTTCGATCTTTTTCGCTTCCGGTTTTTTGTCGGCTATTTTCTGAGGCTCCGGTTTCTTGTCCGCGCTCTTCTCTGTCTCATTTTTTTTGCCGGCTGTGCTCTGAAGCCCGGCCTTTTTGACCTCTGTTTTTTTCTCCGCAGCCTTCAAAGCCTTCGTCTTTCCGGCTGTTTTTGCTGCCGCTGGCTTTGCAGCTTTTTTATCTTCTGCCGGTGTGCAGGTGAAGATCATCACAGAGAGCGGCGCCACCGTGATCTCAATAGAATCCGGTCTCGCATCCTTCTCCGCCTTTTTCGAGCTCTTCACGCGCGGATTGGTACGGCCTTTGCCGCCGTATAGTTCCGCATCACTGTTGGATATCTCTTTATATTTTCCCGCAAACGGCACGCCCACCCGGAATTTCTCGTGCAGGACCGTATCGAAATTGCAGACAATCAGAAGGGTTTCTTCCTTCTTTTTCGTCTTTCTCAGGAATACAACGATGCTTTCCTCCGAATCCGTACAGTTTACCCACTCAAATCCCTCTGGTTCGTAGTCCATCTGGTGAAGCGCAGGATAGTTTACATAAAGTTCATTCAAGGACTTCACATACTCCTGCATCTGCTTATGGAGGGGTTGTTCCACAATTCCCCAATCCAGCTCTGCATTCTCATTCCACTCATGGATCTGTGCAAATTCCTGCCCCATAAACAGCAGTTTCTTGCCCGGATGCCCCATCATAAAACCGTATGCGGCGCGCAGGTTCGCCGCCTTTATCTCCAGCTCCTCTCCCGGCATCTTGCCGATCATGGAGCCCTTTCCATGGACCACTTCATCGTGCGAGAATACCAGAATGAAATCTTCGCTGTATGCATAAAGCATGCTGAAGGTCAGTTCACCGTAATGGTGCTTTCTGAAATAAGGATCACACTGCATATATCCCGTAAAATCATTCATCCAGCCCATATTCCATTTATAATCGAAGCCAAGGGCGCCTTCCTTGATATCGCCTGTAATCTCAGGCCATGCGGTCGATTCCTCGGCAATCAGGACGGCTCCGTTCGTTCTCGCCTTAAACACGGAATTTAAGTGTTTTAAGAATTCCACGGCCTCCAGATTCTCATGGCCGCCGTAGATATTAGGAATCCACTCGCCCGGATTCTTTCCATAATCCAGATACAGCATGGAAGCCACGGCATCCATGCGGATTCCATCCGCGTGGTACTTATCCGCCCAGAACAGGGCGTTGGCAATCAGGAAATTGGAAACTCCCGGACGGCCGTAATTATAGATCAGAGTCCCCCAATGGGGATGGGCGCCCTGTCTTGGATCTTTATGCTCATATACGCATGTCCCGTCAAAATTAGCCAGCCCAAAGCTGTCTCTCGGGAAGTGGGCCGGAACCCAGTCGAGAATCACGCCGATCCCCTGTCCGTGCATATAATCCATGAAATACATAAAATCATCCGGCGTACCGTACCGGCTGGTGGGTGCGTAATACCCGGTCACCTGATAGCCCCAGGACGCGTCCAGCGGATGCTCCATAACCGGAAGCAGCTCCACATGGGTATATCCCATCATCTTTACATACTCTGCCAGCCTTACCGCAATCTCACGGTAGTTATAAAACTCGGAACCAACGATATCATTCCCGTTCTCATCCCGCTCTGTCTCTTTCCTGATCCACGATCCGAGATGAATCTCATAGATAGACATGGCCTGATTTTTAGAATCCGTCTTCGCACGCTGTTCCATCCACGCGCCATCCTGCCACTCGTAACGGTCCGTATCCCATACGACAGAAGCCGTGTTAGGACGCAGCTCACAGAAATTACCGTACGGATCCGCTTTTAGCTGGGGATCTCCGTGACTGTTCTTAATCTCATACTTATAGATCAGTCCGGAAGCCAGTCCCGGAATAAACAGTTCAAAAATTCCGGAGTCGCCCAGACGTCTCATCTGGTGGCGTCTTCCGTCCCATAAATTAAAATCTCCAACCACGCTGACGCGCATGGCACAGGGCGCCCACACAGAGAAATACACACCGGCCACACCGTTGATATTGGCCGGATGCGCGCCCATCTTCTCATAGATCGTATAATGTACGCCCGCTTCGAACTTTTTCAAATCCGACTCCGTATATAACGGTGAAAATGCATACGGATCGTGAAGTTCTTCTGTCGTGCCGTTATCGTAAACCACAAGCAGGGTGTACTCCGGAATATTTTTTCTCGGAATCAGTGCGGAGAAAAAGCCCGCCTCATCTGCCAGTTCCATCGGGAATTCCTTCCCCGAGGAGGCCAGTCTGACCGTCACCATGACCGCCGTCGGTATGAATGCGGAAATCAACAGCCCGTCGTCTGTAACATGCGGTCCCAGCAGCTTGTGGGGGTCCGCCGCCTCTGAATATACGATCTCCTCAATCCCGGCCCAATCCATCAAATCATACAACTTTTTGTCCATACAATATCCTCCTGGTCCCTGTTTATTCCCGCGAGCAACGTACCGGACGGACGCGAATGCCGCTCCTCCGGTGACTGCCGCGAGGGCCGGAAAACCGCCGCTCACGGCGCTGCAGTTTGAAAGCCCCGTTGACTGCGGCGGGGTCTGTAACTGAGTCTATTTTAGCATTCATATGCGTATTTTACAATAGAATCCCACAGCACTTTCCGTATTTTTCCGACAAAAAGCCTGACTCCTCCATCATTTTCTGCCGTTTTCCCGTCTGTCAATCTGCCTGTTTTCTGGCATAAGCCAGCATCAGGTCGACGACGCGGCCGTAACTCTTTACTCCGTCTGTCTGGCTGTTTATTTTTAAATACGTATCATTCAGCTGATTGGAGACCTCTGCCGCCTTCCCGTCATATCTTGCCCAAAATTCATTATTTTCTCTCAAATCCGCCCAGGCCCGTTCATCCAGAACGCCGCACAGCTCCAGATACGCCTCCATATCCGTCTTTGCCAGTGCATTGGTGGCATACACCCAGCCGGTCAGGTATCCGCTGTAGCGGTAGGATGGGGAATCAGAACCGATACAGGCCAGATAGCCGATAAAATTTGCTTCATCCTCCCTCATAAATCCCCGCAGATGGGACAGCTCATGGCAGATTGTGTGCGGAATATTATAATCCGGCATCTCCCGGTTATAATTTGCCTCTACAGTAAACGGCGAATACTGGCCGCAGAGCTGCTGAACGGAAAAGAAATACGACCATGCAAGCGGCTTCGGTCCCGGATAGTAGCCGGCGAGCTGTGGATACTGTTCTCCCAGCCGTCTCATGGCCGCCACACCTTCCCGGTTCGCGTCTTTCAATTCCATAGCTGCCCCCACACCGTCTTCACAGTATTGATTGACCGTCTCAGTCAGCGCGGTACAGAGATTGATCAGTTCTTCCTTCGAAGAATTCCTCACTTCCAGATTGGAATAACTGGAAAACGGTTTTCTATAATAATTGACACCACAATTACAGGTAAACAGGAAAAAGATACCCGTCAAAAAAAGCAGCGCCCGCACAAGCACCATCCGAATCCTTTTCAAATGAACGGCCGTGTACCAGACTGCGGCTGCAGTCAACAGATACGCGGCCGCCTCCACTACGGAAAAGGGAACACTCCCGGATACTCTTCCCAGCGTTCCCACAATAACTGGGTAAACGGTTACCGCATACCATTCTCCAAATCCCGGCACGAGACGGGCCAGGAGCTGAAGAAGCAGCGACACGGCAAACAGAATGCCGGAAGCCAGAAGAAGCCGGCCTTCCGTCCCCTTCCTCCTGCCCCGGAGGTTCTTCCCCTGTTCTTCACTTCCGAATTCCGCCGAAGCCCCCTCCTTATTCTTATGAGCGTTTTTCCATATTTTCTCTCCCATACGCCTTCCCCCCGAAGTATTTCGCCATGCCCCGCACAGCAAATGATTTAAAATAACGGTACCATATTTTTATGGACATTCCGTGGAATGTTTGTGAATATTTTCTTACCATTTAGGAAAACCCCTTGCGGAATCCGGAAAACTCATTTAAACTCTCTTATGGACAAAATAATGGATAGAAAAGAAGGTCTTTATGAACAGGGAAGATAACAGACTGGAGAAAAATGAGGCATTTGACTGGAAAGCCGAAATCATAAGCTGGATTAAAATCATTGCGGCGGCAGCCGTCATTGCCTTTGTTTTAAACAACTTCATCATCGCAAACAGCAAGGTTCCAAGTGGTTCCATGGAAAATACGATCATGACCGGAGACCGCGTCATCGGTTCCAGGCTGTCATACAAATTCGGCGATCCAAAACGCGGCGACATCGTTATCTTTCATTTTCCGGATGACCCCACCGGTACCATTTACTATGTAAAGCGGATCATCGGTCTGCCCGGAGACACTGTTGATATCATCGATGGAAAGGTCTATTTAAACGGATCCCGTACGCCTCTCGACGAACCTTACATTCGGGAGCCCATGGACCCGGAACTTCCCGCCCGCTTCGAGGTGCCGGAAGATTCCTACTTTATGATGGGCGATAACCGAAATTTCTCCGCCGACGCCAGACGATGGGAGAACAAATACGTAAAACGCGATAAAATCATTGCGAAGGTGCTGTTCCGGTATTATCCCGGAATCGGAAAGATCGAATAAACAGGAAACGGTCCTGCCCGGAGCACTTCCGATATCGAGGGAGCACTTCTCCATGATATCAAAAATGCGGAAATCCGCCGTCTATTCACGGCAGATCTCCGCATTTTTGATTCCCGGTACCGGGTTTACCACTGATAATACTGAACCAGAGCCTGGGTTCCCAGACTTCCTTTCCCCTGTGCCTCCATATCCTCATACATGGAAAGCACGTATTCCAGCACGCCCAGATGGACGCCTGCGTCCTCCGCTTCCTCAGATGCAAGCTTCATATCCTTAATGAAATGCCGGATAAAAAAGCCCGGATCAAAGTCTCCTGCCAGAATACGGGGGGCCACCGTTTTAAGCTGTGCGCTGCCTGCCGCTCCGGTGCCAATCGAATCCACCATCTGCGCCGCATCAAGGCCCACCGCCTTCGCATAGACCATGGCCTCACATACGCCGGAGATTGCACCGGCTATGGCAATCTGATTGCACATCTTGGTATGCTGGCCGTTTCCGGCTTTTCCTTCGTATTTGATATTCTTTCCCATGGCCTCAAAGAGCGGCATGCAGGCGGTAAAGTCCGCTTCATCTCCACCGGCCAGAATCGTCAGCGTTCCCTCTCTGGCCCCCGTATCTCCGCCGGTTACCGGTGCGTCGAGAGCCTTTAATCCCGCCTTTTTGGCATCCTCGTATATCCTGACCGCCAGCTTCGGACTCGTGGTTGTCATATCGATCAGAACGGTATCCGGATCCGCACTGGCGATGATTCCGTTTTCCCCGAAATAAACCTCTTCCACATCCTTCGGATATCCCACGATGGTAATCACAGCGTCACGTCCGGCGGCACAGGTCTTTACATCTTTGCACCAGACGGCTCCCTCCGCGATCACCTCCTCAGCTTTTTCCCTGGTCCTCGTGTAAACCGCCACCTCAAAACCAGCCTTCATCAGATTACGCACCATGGATTTTCCCATGATTCCAATTCCGATAAATCCCACCTTTTTCATGTGTCCATATCCTCCTTCTCGTGTTGTCCATCTTCTATTCCGATTTTAACACGAGCCATGTCTGTTGTAAATTCCGGATTTTCAGTTCGGGTCTTTGACACCCTAATCATAGAAAATTAGCCACTAAGCCGCTACTGGCTTATATTTTTTTGTCAAATATTTTGTTTTAATATATAGCCTTTTTTAGCTTTTTGTGGTAAAATAGGGATGGGG
>NZ_JANFYJ010000320.1:0-303 GCF_024460495.1 Hungatella sp. SL.1.14
GTTGACGAACCATAACCATCCGGTAATTTAAGAAAGAGTTCCGGAGAATGAACGGTGCTTCCTGTCAGCAAAACAGGAAGCCACTCATTCCCTGGAACTCTTTTTTTGTTATTGTCTCACAAAAATCGGGGAAACCCAGGCTGTATCTCCATTTCTCAGATGTACCCGGAGCCGGTAACAGCTTCCCGCCTCCAGTACAACCTTCTTTTCGCAGCTCATGGTATACGCCTCTTCCGGCACCGCCTGGCGGATTCTGGTTTTATAGGCGTTATGCCAGTAAAAATCATCACGGTAGTGCTCTAC
>NZ_JANFYJ010000321.1:0-303 GCF_024460495.1 Hungatella sp. SL.1.14
GGCACAGCATTTCTGTGCCTCCTTCTCGGACATCACGCTGACACCGGTGACGCCTCCGGAGGAATCACGTTCCACTTTCAGATTCACCGTTCCGGCCTCATCATAATAAAATGCTTCCTTCTCATTAGAATCTGTAAAAAGCTTTACTTTCTGGTTTTTATAGAGGAGCGACTGACCATCGCCTGATATACCAATTTCATACGGGGAATATTGTTCATAAATACCGGGGTCCGGCAGGAATCTGACTGCGATATCTTCATTCACGTATATGAGATCCGGTATGCTCTCTGCAGCAGCGGAGGT
>NZ_JANFYJ010000322.1:0-302 GCF_024460495.1 Hungatella sp. SL.1.14
TTCAAAAAGGAGACAGCCATCAAAACGGCGACTGCGGTCAGCCGAGAGAAGATACGCAGCCACGGATTGGGCTCAGCCAGGCGCCAGAGCTCATTCTGGCGGGCATCCGGTTTATCCGGCATGCAGTTCATTCCGTAAAAGAGCGCCATAAGCAGGGAGGCGGCATAACAGACACTTATGAACACGACGGCGATTCCTGCAATGTTATCGATGATTTGGCAGACGGAAAGCGGAAGAAGCAATAACACTGCATTCAGGACCAGGAAAAATGCCGCCGCTGTCCGAATCTCATGAAATACCGC
>NZ_JANFYJ010000323.1:0-302 GCF_024460495.1 Hungatella sp. SL.1.14
CCTGCCTTTACTTATCTGAATTTTACTGCTTTCCTGTTCTTCTATCTCTATTTTCTCATATTTCAGGAAAGAAAACAATGAGGCGAAGAAAACTCCGCCTCATGTCTTATCGCTTATTATATACTATAATATGAGATAATGCCAGTAAAATTTTATAAAATTATTATGATTTTATCCCCATTTGCTGCTGTTCATACTCTGCCCGGGGCTCCCATTATAACCGGGTATCAAACAGGCCGCAGAAGCTGTCTATGGGGTCCGTCCCCGGAAATGCCTCCGGTCCTTTCATCAGCGCGTCCACG
>NZ_JANFYJ010000324.1:0-302 GCF_024460495.1 Hungatella sp. SL.1.14
GTGATGAGGAGGATGCGGTATTTTTGAATATGGAGCTTTCCGGAGGCGGATTTGCATCTTTGTCGATAGGATCTGCATTCCATTTGGGAGATCATTTTGTAAAGCTTCAGGGAAAGACTGGGGGAATCCTGCTGGATTTTAAAAACTCTGTTGTACGACTGGAAAATGACCGGGGGGAGAAGCTGTATTCCATGCAGGAAAATGAGGAAGAGGACGAGGAACGCAGGAACGGATACCGGAAACATAAGGCGGATGCAGGAAAAGGGTTTGGAAAGCCGGGGATGAAGACGTCGTCCTGGATG
>NZ_JANFYJ010000325.1:0-302 GCF_024460495.1 Hungatella sp. SL.1.14
GCTTCGATCCCCACATGAAACAGCCATTCAATAATTCCGTTTGTGTCACCGACACCGGACAATACCTGATTGATAACCCCTGTGTTCGGCAGATTTACAAGAATTGCACCAAACCCCATGGGCAGAAGCAGGGCCGGCTCATACTCTTTCTTAATCGCAAGCCATATCAGGATGATTCCCAGCAGATACTTAAGTATCTGCTGCCATGTAACCGACATAATTCCTTCTAATAAGAATTCCATTTTCAGCCTCCTGTTTCCTTTTCTCGATTCAGGTCCAGTTTTACGGTTTTAATGACCTTT
>NZ_JANFYJ010000326.1:0-302 GCF_024460495.1 Hungatella sp. SL.1.14
TTTCCTTCATGAATCGTAAGGCGGATCTCGGACAACTCCCCGCAGCCCCCGCGGCGCACGAGTTCCAAATCGGCGGGAAGCGTCTCCGTTCCATCGGAAAGTGTCAGGCCAGCCGCCATGCGCTCCTTCGCGTCTTCTGGGAGCATTCCCTCTATTTTGGCGTAATAGACCTTATCCACATGCTTTTTCGGTGAGAGCAGACGATGGGCCAATCTTTTTGATGCTGTCAGAAGCGTTGTTCTTCGTATGTTTCACAAAATTAATCAGTCCCAATCCTTTACTCCCGGTTTTGTCTGCGTTCT
>NZ_JANFYJ010000327.1:0-302 GCF_024460495.1 Hungatella sp. SL.1.14
CGAATTCTTCCCAGATCAACCCTCCGTATCCCAACGGAAGTGCAGAGGTATCCGACTTAATCAACAAGCTGGGAGAAAAGGTATGCTACGGCGAACTGACTGCGGAGGAAGCGGCAGAGCAGCTTTATACCGAGGGAAACAAGATCATGGCAGAAAAAGCCAAATAAACGGCTGTTAATTGAAAACATTTTGAGGGTGTCCCCATTTCGATAAAATCTGACATATGGGGCGCCCTTTTTTCAGGAATCACGAATTTCTGATCAAGGGAAAAAGGAGCAGATCTATGAAAATGCTGAAAAAAG
>NZ_JANFYJ010000328.1:0-302 GCF_024460495.1 Hungatella sp. SL.1.14
ATTTTTCATTGCGGCATTTCAGAAAAGATAAGAATAATGGAAAAGACAGATATTAAATCTCTGAATTTAGAAGAACTTACGGCGTTTATAACCGTTTCCGGTGAAAAGGCGTTCCGGGCAAAACAGCTCTATGAGTGGATGCACAAAAAGCTGGCGCCCGGATATGAGGAGATGACGAATCTGCCGAAGGCACTCAAGGAACGGCTCAAGGAGACGTGTGAATATACAGCGCTTCAGACTGTGGATGAGAAGATCTCCGCCATCGACAGGCCGAATAAATACTTTCTGGTTCCGTCGATGGC
>NZ_JANFYJ010000329.1:0-302 GCF_024460495.1 Hungatella sp. SL.1.14
AGTTCTCCATCCGGTCCCGGCTCATATCGAAATCCGACGATACTGGCCCCGGATATGCCGCGGTCACCGGATGACCGCCGATATGAAACGGTTCTTTCCTCCCATTCAGGAGTCTTGAAAACTGGACCGCATGGGAAGAATCCAGTCCTATGATACCCAGATTCATTCTATCATTCCTCCAGTCTGACCGGCAGTCCTAATGCCATGGATTCTCTGGCCCCATCCAGTACCTTCACACAGTTTAATGCTGCGGTCCCGTCCAGCAGCGGCTCATATTCAGGCGCCGTATTACCAGTTCTAAT